>NZ_QGQU01000004.1:0-300000 GCF_003173795.1 Pseudoalteromonas sp. meg-B1
AGCTCAATGAATTCTGAATTTATTTAATATCTTTCGATATTGAATTGACTGTGCTGAATAACTACCTAAGTAATTATTCTGTTGGTCACTCAGTTTCAATTGAGACTCTAAATTTGTTTGCCTCACTTAGCAAACTAAGCTTGGCTGTTAGAACTCAATCTGTACGAGTGCCCACACAGATGATTGCTTTATATTGTTAAAGAACGTTGCGATTAAAGCGTTAAACTTTATCTCGCTAGGGCTGCGCATATTACGCTTTCCTATTTTTTTGTCAACACTTAATTTTGCTAAACTTGAAAGTTTTCGAAACTAAGTTTTACTCGACTCACTGAGTAGCTCGTGCCTCGCTATGCGTTGGCGTTCCCCGTCTCAGTGGGGTCGCATTATAGGGCTAATCGATTTTAACGCAAGCGTTTTTAAATGCTTTTTTGCATTTAATTTTTACCCCAAAGATACCCCACCTAGGCACACAAGATACCCACAAAACCCTGTGGATAACTCATTTTTTTGCGCTGTTTACTAAACTATTTACTTTGCTTGTGGTAAGTTGCGGCGCATATTTACAACTCGTTCACTAGGCAACACACATGACAGATATAATAAATAGTATAAGTGGTCTCTTATGGGGTCATATTTTAGTGTACTTATTAATAGCCGCTGGGCTATTTTTTACCATACGTCTTGGTTTCATCCAATTTGTACAATTCCCACACATGATTAAAGTCATGTTTCAAAGTCGCCAAGGGTCAGATGGCGGTATTTCCTCTTTTCAAGCTTTCTGTACTTCTTTAGCCGCCCGTGTTGGTACCGGTAATATGGCAGGTGTTGCAGTCGCACTTTATTTAGGTGGTGCTGGTGCTATTTTTTGGATGTGGTTAATTGCTTTGATCGGTATGGCCACTAGTTTTGCAGAAAGCACATTGGCTCAAGCTTACAAAATACGTGATGAAGAAGGCAACTTCCGTGGAGGCCCTGCTTATTATATGGAGTACGGACTTGGCAAGCGCTGGATGGGCATAGTGTTCTCACTATGTTTAATTTTAGCCTTTGGTTTAGTTTTTAATGCGGTACAGTCAAACTCTATCGCTGCAGCTTTTGAAGTCGCCTTTGGTATTCCTAACTATATAGTAGGTATTGCACTTGTAATTGGTTCAGGCATCATAATATTTGGTGGCCTAAAAACAATTTCACGATTTGCTGAATTAGCAGTGCCATTTATGGCCGCTGCCTACTTAATTGTTGCACTGTATATATGTGCTGTAAATTACACTGAGTTGCCTGATGTGTTTATGCATGTAATTAGAAGTGCCTTTGGTCTTGAACAAGCTGGCGCTGGTGCAATTGGTTATGGTGTAATGCAAGCAATGATCCAAGGGATCAAGCGCGGGTTATTCTCAAACGAAGCGGGTATGGGTAGCGCAGCTAACGCTGCAGCAACTGCAACTCCTAACCCACCTCACCCTGCATCACAAGGTTATGTACAAATGCTAGGTGTCTTTGTAGATACCATCATAATTTGTACAGCTACCGCTGCTCTTATTTTATTATCAGAACAGTTAGTACCAGGCTCTGATGTAACGGGTATAGCACTTACACAAGCAGCGCTTGAGGAGCATGTTGGTAGCTGGGGCGCAATATTTGTTGCCGTCGCTATTTTGTTTTTTGCTTTTACATCAATTGTAGCTAACTACTCTTATGCAGAAACGAACTTATTGTTTTTAGAGCATAACCACGCATCTGGCATGCTGATCTTCAGATTATTAGTGTTAGGTATGGTGATGTTTGGTGCCCTTGGTGAATTACCATTAGTGTGGACTCTAGCTGATGTGTCTATGGGCCTAATGGCGATTGTAAACGTAATCGCGCTATTTATGCTCTCAGGAGTTGTGGTATGGCTTGCCAAAGATTACAACGCTCAACGACGTGCTGGAAAGTTACCGACGTTTGATCCAAGTAAAAACAACAAGCTTAATAAAACTATTCCGAAAGGTATTTGGCACAAATAACTTTAAATAGATTTAAGTTAAAAACCCGAAACGGCCATGGCCATTTCGGGTTTTTTATTGTCTAGTACCCATTCGTTTAATTAAGTAGTCTATTTTGAGGTAGAGAAATCGTGTTAATAGCAAAGCAACAATTTCGATGTTTATTAGCGTCAAGTTTCGACTCTCAAAATGATTAAGTATTATTGCGGATTGGTATAAGCCTCGTCTTTATACCAATTCGCTTAATTAAGTGGTCTATTTTGAGGCTGGAAAAACGTGTTGATAGCTAGGCAAAAAATTTGCTATTTAGTTGTTCTAAATGAGACTTTTTTAACGCAGCTAGTGACACGTTTAGCCCCGTAAAATGATTACGTATTATTGCGGATTGGTATTATATTACTAATAGCAGTACCCACCTAGTGAGACCCAATCAAACACATTAGCATCATCAAGCTTCTCATATCCCTTATAAGCGATTAGTTAAACAGTTTACATCAACGCTCTTAATACATTTTGTGGCATTGTAATGGTGTTAATAGAAATAAGCTTATGCCGACTTTCGCTTATGTATCAAACGAAGCACAGCCACCACTTCCATTTAAGAGCCTTGTACCACTGCTTTTATATAAATAGCTTAATATTAGTACTCTATTGTGAGGTATGAAAATCTTATCGATAGCAAAACTTAAATTTAGTATTTTGTTCTAAATGAGAGGTTTTTTCCGTAGCTAGCGTCAGGTTTGAGCTATAAAAATGATCAGTGGTAATATATTGATGGGATAAGCTTTTGAAAAATGTGAGACTTAAAGATCTCAAACAAACGTAGTAATTTAGTGTAAGGAATAAGATAGTAGTTTGATGATGCGATTTTATAATTAATGGTTTAATAAAATAATGATTAAACTAGAATAAACAAGGAAAGTATAAAGTGGTGCCCGAGGCCGGACTTGAACCGGCACGACTTGTTAGTCGAGGGATTTTAAATCCCTTGTGTCTACCAATTCCACCACTCGGGCATCGAGTTTGCTAATTAAAGCGTGTGGAGTAATTATTTGGAGGCGGAACCCGGAGTCGAACCGAGGTAAACGGATTTGCAATCCGGTGCATGGCCACTCTGCCATTCCGCCTAAACATATCAAATAATTTGGAGCGGCACACGAGGCTCGAACTCGTGACCTCGACCTTGGCAAGGTCGCGCTCTACCAACTGAGCTAGTGCCGCATAAAACTTTATCAGTAATTTGTACGTTGGTGCGCGACCATGTCGCGGTAAAACGTTCTGGCAACTGAGTTAGTGCCTCATAAAATAAGTATTTATCAACTTTTAATTAACTTGGTCAATAATTAAAAGTGGTGCCCGAGGCCGGACTTGAACCGGCACGACTTGTTAGTCGAGGGATTTTAAATCCCTTGTGTCTACCAATTCCACCACTCGGGCATCGAGTTTGCTATTTAAAGCAAGTGGATAAAACTAATATGGAGCGGCACACGAGGCTCGAACTCGTGACCTCGACCTTGGCAAGGTCGCGCTCTACCAACTGAGCTAGTGCCGCATCATATTAATTCTAAATAATTTTTTATAAGTTACATATTGGTGTATGTAACCAAACCACAAAGTGGTGCCCGAGGCCGGACTTGAACCGGCACGACTTGTTAGTCGAGGGATTTTAAATCCCTTGTGTCTACCAATTCCACCACTCGGGCATCGAGTTTGCTAATTAAAGCGTGTGGAGTGTTGATTGGAGGCGGAACCCGGAGTCGAACCGGGGTAAACGGATTTGCAATCCGGTGCATGGCCACTCTGCCATTCCGCCTCAATACTAGGTTAGCTTTAAGATAAACTGGAGCGGCACACGAGGCTCGAACTCGTGACCTCGACCTTGGCAAGGTCGCGCTCTACCAACTGAGCTAGTGCCGCTTTATGTTTATCTAGGGGGCTATGCCCTCTCAACACGGACGCATTCTACAGAGATTATTAAACGCGTCAACACAAAAAATGCTACTTTTGAACTGTTTGATTATTTTTTATCTAAAATGGTGCGTTATTAGACGTTTACAATCAATTTTTGGTCAATTCTCCCCATGCTGCAACTAAATATTGCACCATAGAACTAAGCGTTAAAAATGTGGCTATATAAAGCAAGCCATAACTTAAATACATCATCCAGCTATCGTACTGCCAAATTAAACCGATAATGGCTAACATTTGAGCTGCGGTTTTTAACTTACCCATATCGGATACAGCTACGTTACCGCGTTTCCCCTGTTCAGCCATCCATTCGCGTAGCGCCGATATAACAATTTCACGGCTAATAATAATAAGCGCGGGTATGGTCATATACAAAGATTGGTAATGCTCAGATAATGCAACCAAGGCAGCACACACCATTACTTTATCAGCAACCGGGTCTAAAAATGCACCAAAAGGCGTTGATTGCTCAAGTTTACGGGCTAAATAGCCATCAAGTATATCTGTGATCGAAGCCAGCCAAAAAATAAAGGCAGCAACAAAGAATGCCCATGAATAAGGCATATAAAATATCACCAAAAAAATGGGGATAAGAAAGAGTCTAAACGTTGTGAGTGTGTTTGGAATATTCCACATAACTACTTGGATATGTCTTTTTTTCTATATTCGCACATAGGGCTAGCCCTTGTCATGCAAATGGTTAAATATCTTCTCAGCCATGTCAGGACTGATCCCAGGAACTTTCTTTAGCTGTTCTATATTAGCAGCTTTTACACCTTGCATGCCCCCTAAATATTTTAATAATGTTTGTCGACGCTTTGAACCAACGCCATCTATTTCTTCTAGTAACGACTGAGTGCGTTGTTTTTGCCGCTTATTACGGTGCCCTGCAATTGCAAAACGATGGGATTCATCGCGTATATGCTGGATCAAATGAAGCGCTGGTGCATCAGAATCCATAGGAATTGTTTTACGCCCGCCATCTATAAGCAAGGTTTCAAGACCCGGCTTACGGCTAGTGCCTTTTGCAACACCGACTAATAGCGGCATTTTTGTATGCGGCCAGTTTTCGAAGTATTGCTCTGCTCTACCTAATTGACCTTTACCACCATCGATAAAAATAACATCGGGAATTTTCTCCTCATCAACCAACTTGTTGTAACGTTTGTTTAGTGCAAATTCCATAGCGGCGTAATCATCACCACCGGTAATACCGGTCACGTTGTAACGACGATACTCTTTATTGTTAGGGCCTTGAGAATCAAATACAACACAACTGGCCACTGTGTTTTCACCCATGGTGTGACTGATATCAAAACATTCCATGCGATTAATATCATCAAGACGCAAAGTAGCCTTTAATTGCGCATAACGCTTGTTTATCGAGTCTTGAGTGCTTTGCTTAACCGTAATGCTATTTAATGCATTTTTATTCGCTAACTGTAAGTACTGTGCTCGCTCACCACGGGTTACCACTTTAAGCGATACCTTACGTTCACTAATTTGGGTCAAGGCTTCACCTAGTGCATCACTTTCTTCTATTTCAAATGGTAAAATGATTTCTTTAGCAATGCGCCCTGTCGCACCTGGAGCTAAATAATATTGACCTAAGAAAGAGGTTAAAATTTCTTGCTCTTGTGAGTCTTTAGGCACCTTTGGAAAATAAGTTTTACTACCCAGCACTTTATGATCGCGAATCATTAATAGATGAATCCCATTTAAACCGTTTAAATGGGCAAAGCCGACCACATCCATTTCCGCAAAATTGCCAGAGATAGATTGCTGCTCCTGCATTTTACGCAGCAACATAATTTGGTCGCGAACTTTAGCTGCAAGTTCAAAATTAAGCTGCTCACTGGCTTTTTCCATTTTAGCAATGAGATCGGCTATTACTTCATGAGATTTACCAGTTAAAAACTTGCGGACATAATCAACTTGCTGCGCGTATTCATCTTCAGAGACTTTATTTACACACGGCGCAGAGCAGCGTTTTAATTGATACTGTAAGCAAGGGCGACTACGCGCACGGTAGTAGGCATCTTCGCATTGACGTACCGGAAATATTTTTTGCATTAAGCGTAAGCTTTCTGAAACCGCCCCCGCGCTTGGAAACGGACCAAAATATTCACCTTTTACTTTTCTGCTACCACGATGAAAGGCTAAGCGAGGATGCTTATGATTAGTGAGCAGTATGTAAGGGTACGACTTATCATCACGTAACAGAATATTATAACGTGGCTGATATTTTTTAATGAGGTTGTTTTCGAGCAGTAAAGCTTCTGTCTCTGTATTAGTAAGCGTGACTTCAATATTACAAATATTACTTACTAAAACACGGGTTTTACTATCGGTTATATTACTACGAAAGTAACTACTTACCCGCTTTTTTAAACTTTTAGCTTTACCGACATAGATAACTTGGTTGTCATTATCGAGCATGCGATAAACGCCAGGCTCACTCGATAATGTTTTTAAAAACTGGACATGATCAAATTCAGACATATATACCGACTAGTAAGAGATATCTATATCAATCATTTTGTAACGTATGGCTAAATGAGTAAGCTCTACATCGCCTCCTACGTTAAGCTTTTCAAACATGCGATAGCGATAACTGTTTACTGTTTTAGAACTTAAATTTAAGCGATCAGCAATATCCTGTGCTTTTTCACCTTTGGTGATCATCAGCATAATTTGTAGTTCACGCTCGGATAGACTTTGAAATGGGTTTTCATCGGTACGCCCGGTTACCTGCGCAAGTGCAATCTGTTGCGCTATTTCTGGAGCAATATAGCGTTGTCCTGCATGCACACAGCGTATAGCGCGAACCATTTCATCAGATCCAGCACCTTTGGTTAAAAAGCCATGAGCACCAATTTGCATGACCTTACTTGGAAATGGGTCTTCGCAATTAACAGTAAGCACAATAATTTTTACATCAGGGCAGTAACGGCAAATCTTTTTAGTTGCCTCAAGCCCGCCCATACCAGGCATGTTCATATCCATTAACACTATATTTGGCGCATGCTGACGACAAAACTGCACAGCCTCTTCGCCTGTTTTAGCTTCACCTATTACTTTAAAACCACGTATATCATCAAGAATACGTCTGATCCCTGTGCGCACAAGTTCATGGTCATCAACTAAAAGTACGTTAATCAATGGAACACCCTCACTAGCCTAATAAGATGCAAGTTAAAAAATTAATTCTCAACATTAGCATAGATACTACGAAACCATAACTAATATTATGCTTTCGTAATCGGTCTTTATGACCGATATGATTAAAAGCGTATTTACCTATAGCAGGTAAATACGCCCCAATGATTTATGCTGACGCCTTTTCACTAAAACGGTCTACCCATAAAGCAATAATACCATCGCCAGTTACATTACACGCAGTGCCGAAGCTGTCTTGCGCTAGGTAAAGTGCAATCATTAGTGCCACCGCACCTTCGTTGAAACCAACCATGCTAGTTAATAAACCTAACGCCGACATTACCGCACCACCTGGGGCGCCTGGCGCTGCAATCATCACTACACCTAACATCATAATGAATGGCAACATAGCCATTAGTGAAGGTACTTCCATGCTAGGCGATAAAAACATTACAGCCATAGCACAGGTAACTATTGTAATTGTTGAACCTGATAAATGAATAGTGGCGCATAATGGCACTGTAAAGTTAGCTACATCCTCTTTAACGTTATTTGCTTTACTTGATTGCAAAGATACTGGAATGGTTGCCGCACTCGACATGGTTCCTAATGCAGTAAAGTACGCAGGTAACATATTTTTAATTAGCTCAATAGGATTACGCTTAAGTAATAGGCCTGAGGTAATGTATAAAACACTCAACCATAACCAATGCATCACTAACGCAGCAATAAGTACTACACCAAATGCTTGTAATGTATCAACAACGGTGCCTGCTACGGTCATTTCAGCAAATACACCTGCAATGTAAAACGGTAATGCCGGAATAATTACTTTTGAAAGTAAACCATCAATAATATCGCGCCCCTGATCCGACACAGTTTTTAATGTGTCTAAGCCAAGCTGGCTCATACCAATACCAAATACAAATGCTGTAACTAAAGCAGTCATTACACCCATTAATGGTGGAATTTCTAAGTCAATAAAGCTACCTACTTCAGTCACTGCTTCAGCTTCAAATGAAATACCGCCGCTTAAAAACGGAATAACCGCTGTTACTAATAAAAACGCCAAGGTACCAGCTATAATTGTTGAGCCATACGCAAAACCCACCGTTTTTCCCAGTAGATGCCCTGATCCTTTAGGAAGCCCGGCAATCCCAGAGGCAATAAAAAATAAAATAATCAGTGGAATTGTAAAACTAATAAGCTGGCCGATAAGCTCTTTTACTGTGTATAAAAGCTCAACGCCAGTTAAGGGAATGTAGAGCCCGACTAAGATACCGGCCACAATACCGGCAATTAATTTTAAGATTAACTTCATGGTGATTACTTTATTGAATTTAGATAATGTGTTTTTACCATGTTTTGAATAGTTTGTGTCAATAAACTGTTCAACCGCAGTTCATTTGCACAATTAACCAACAAAATATAAGTGTGATGTGTTGATTTGTTTAAATAACGACTACATAAAGAAAAGATAAAGTACAAAGTTAAAAACGAATAAATGATTTCAAGTTCGCCTTTTTAATAACTAAAAAATTAACAGATTGAGTTTTTAGTTCAATCCGTTATAAGCGTAATTAATATATGTTATAGCCAAAGCTTACTTTAACTTTTTTTATCTCACAGTAAAGTAGGCTTATAAAGTTAACAGAATAGCTGTTAACGTGTTGATCAGATTGTACCTAAAGGAACATTATGTCTACTATTTTTGAAGATAACTCACTAAGCATCGGTAACACACCGTTGGTAAAACTTAACCGTGTTACAGGTGGGAATGTATACGCTAAAGTTGAATCACGTAATCCTAGCTTTAGTATAAAATGCCGTATTGGTGCATCAATGATTTGGGAAGCTGAAAAATCAGGTCAACTAACCAAAGACAAAGAACTTATAGAGCCAACATCAGGCAATACGGGTATTGCATTGGCATTTGTAGCGGCTTCTCGCGGTTACAAACTAACGCTTACAATGCCAAACACCATGAGCTTAGAACGTCGTAAACTATTAAAGGCACTCGGTGCTAACCTAGTGCTCACAGATGGCGCTAAGGGTATGAATGGCGCTATTGCTAAAGCCAAAGAAATTCAAGCAGCAGATCCAGATAAGTTTATTTTGCTACAACAGTTCGAAAACCCGGCAAACCCAAAAATTCACTTTGAAACAACGGGTCCGGAAATCTTTAATGCACTCGATGGCAAAATCGATTTCTTTGTTGCAGGTGTTGGTACAGGCGGTACGATTACAGGCGTTAGTCGTTATCTTAAAAAAGAAAAAGGCTTAAATGTAAAATCAATCGCTGTAGAACCAAGCCACTCGCCAGTTATTAGTCAAACGCTTGCTGGTGAAGAGGTAAAACCAGGACCACATAAAATACAAGGCATTGGCGCAGGCTTTATTCCTGGGAATTTAGACCTATCAATTATTGATGGCGTAGAACAAGTGTCTAATGATGAATGTATCGCAATGTGTCATGAACTAATGAAAAAAGAAGGGATCTTAGTCGGTATTTCATCGGGTGCAGCCGTGGTTGCAGCAAAGCGTATTGCTGAGCGTCCTGAAAATGCAGATAAAAGCATTGTGGTTATTTTACCAAGCGCAACAGAGCGTTACTTATCAAGCCCCATGTTTGATGAAGAGTTTTCCGAGCAAGAGCTTGTTCAGTAATCGAACAACACTATTAAAAAAGGATGTTTTTTAACATCCTTTTTTATTGCTTTTTTAATAAGTTAACACCTATTTAGTCCTATCCTCTTTACATCTCCTCCATTCCATCACACACTTTGTGTATGAGTAATCAACCTGACCAAATATGAAAACAATTTTAACTTCTTTTGTGCTCATTTTTAGTATTCTGATCGTTGGCTGTAATGACAATACTAAACCTAAAGAACAGTACATTGACAATGATCGTCCAGGCGATACCGCCACAGTGTATTTTGATGCGCTTTATAATCAGCATAACTTGCAAAAAGCCAGTAATTTCGCAACGCCTAAGCTAGCTCGCATAATGAAATCTTACGGTACAGCAAAACAATTTGCCCGTAGTCTTATTAATTTACAATTCGATGAGGTGGTAATTGAAATTGATATGTCAAATTCAAGCCTGCGAGAACAGTACGGTAATCACGCTAAGATAAATATTGTATTTACTGGTTATTTTAATGGAAAAAAAATTGATGACTTTCGCAGTATCGAAATGCTAAAAATAAAAGGTAAATGGTACGTAGATAAAATCATCGCCGATCCTTACGGGCGCTGATCAACGTTCAATCTAAAAATATATAAAAAAGCCTTAAATTATAAGTTTAAGGCTTTTTTAGTGCTTTAGTACAATGTTAGAAATCCTCAGGTTTAAAATTATCTACCGCAATAGCCTGCATTCGTAATTTATTAGCATGATGCATAGCTTCAGCATCTAATTTAGTAAGTAACTCATGTTCAAGAGCGTACTCAATAGCTTGTTCGATATCAAAAGTTGCAGGTACCTTACCTTTTCGTTGCCACTGTTTTAACTGTTTAAATTGATTTTGCATATCGTGCATCGCTAAAAAAGCATTTTCCATCACCCCTGTGCCTGCATTCTCATCAACGTAACACAAATGAGTAAGCCTGTTTCGAAACACGCCTGGTTGAGTCATATGCTCACAAATACGTTGTGAAGTAGCATCACTTGGTTTGTGATAATGATTACCTAACGGAAACACAATGCGTTTAAGGGCAAAGTTAACCACCGGGTTAGAGAAATTTTTAAAGAAACCGTCAAATGCTTGACCTATTTCATATAATGACGTCTCTATTGCATACTTAACAAAAGGTAAATCAGCTTGTTGACGCCCTTCATCTTCAAAACGTTTTAACACGGTAGAAGCAATATACAAATGACTTAATACATCGCCTAAACGTGCCGATATCATTTCTTTGCGTTTAAGTTCACCACCTAACATCAACATTGCAACATCTGTTGTAAACGCAAGTCCTCGGCTCATTCTCCCTAATTGTTTATAGTAGGCCGCGGTTTCTCCGCACACAGGTGCTTTGGCAAAGTGGCTGCGAGTTAAACCATGCACTAAAGCCATGCTTGCATTGCCAATAGCAAACACTATGTGGTTCATCAATAGACCATCAAATTGCTCTAATGCCGCGTCATCATCTTCCATTGAAGCCGCTTCCATTTCTTTTAATACAAACGGATGACAACGAGTAGCGCCTTGGCCAAATATCATTAAATTACGAGTTAAAATATTAGCGCCCTCAACAGTAATCGAAACCGGAATGCCCATATAGCCATGTGCTAAATAGTTATTAGGCCCAACCTGAATCCCTTTACCTGCATGAATGTCCATCGCATCATTCATTACTGTTCGACCCATTTCGGTCATATGGTATTTTGCAATAGCTGTTACTACTGATGGACTTAGTTTTAAATCAATAGCACCAGCTGTCATTAATCTGCACGATTCCAGCGCATAAGTTAGGCCACCAATACGTGCTAACCCTTCTTGAACCCCTTCAAATTGACCAATTGACACACCAAACTGTTGTCGAACAACAGAATAAGCCGAAGTCATTTTAGCCGCTAAATGCCCTGTTGCAGTGCTTAATGCCGGTAACGAAATACCACGCCCTGCACTTAAACATTCAACTAGCATGCGCCAACCTCGTCCTGCCCCTTGCTGACCACCTATAATCCAATCAAGCGGAATAAATACATCTTTACCGTACGTTGTGCCATTCATAAACGCCATATTTAGGGGGTAATGACGCTCACCTGTTTTAACACCTGGGTGATTGGTTGGAATGAGTGCACACGTAATGCCAAGCTCTTTTTCATCGCCTAACAACCCATCTGGATCGTACATTTTAAATGCAAGCCCTAACACAGTCGCAACTGGCGCAAGTGTGATATAGCGTTTTGACCAATTTAAACGCAGCCCCAACACTTCCTTACCATCATGCTCGCCTTTGCACACCACGCCAGAATCAGGAATACTGCCAGCATCTGAGCCAGCCTCAGGGCCCGTTAATGCAAAACAAGGCACATCGTCGCCTTTTGCAAGGCTAGGTAGCCAGCGCTCTTGTTGCTCAGTTGTTCCGTAGTGCAGTAATAACTCACCAGGACCTAAGCTATTGGGTACCATGACCGTCACGGCAGCTGTTAAGCTTTTAGTCGCAATTTTTGACACTATGGTGGAATTAGCAATAGCAGAGAATTCAAGACCCCCAAATTTTTCTGGGATGATCATTGCAAAAAACCCTTCGGTTTTTAAAAAGTCCCAAACCTCTTTAGGTAAATCTTTGTCTTTTTGTACAATTTTATAGTCATCAAGCATGGCTAATAAAGTTTCAACTTGATTATCTATAAATGCAGTTTCTTTTTCACTTAACTGTGGACGCGGATAGTTGTGTAATTTTTGCCAATCAGGATCACCACTAAATAGCTCGCCATCCCACCAAACATCGCCTGCTTCCATGGCTTCTCGCTCTGTTTGCGATAATGGCGGTAATACTTTTTTAAACATTTTAAAAGTGGGTCGAGTAATTAAATTAAGGCGGATATCTTTAATTGCAAACACCACGATCACCACAACCAGCAATATAATAAATACTGACATAAACACATTCCTTTACAGTTATAAAAACATTGATTTAATTATGACCGATCTTAATTTAAATACAATGGGCTGTCAGAGGAGTGCCACTAAATGATGAGCCGATTCTATTGTAATTAAAATATAACGATAAAGTAGAGTTACGCATTTATTACACACAGCAAAAAGCCCACAAAGTGTGGGCTTTTTACTACTTAACTGGTTTTAATTTATGCGATTAAACGCTTAATTAAAACTGAAAACGCATGTTAGCAAAGTAAGCATCGTTATCTGAGTCATCTGCGTTGTTGCCGTAACCCACTTTTAAACCAATGTTTTTATTGATGAAGTGTTGAGCACCAAAGCTGTAGTTGTCTTCTTTATCGTAAGATGCAAATACAGAAGTCGCTTTAGAGAAGTAGTAGTTTGTTTCTACGTTCCATTGGTCATCTGCTTCGTCAAGGCTTACAAATGTACCTTCTACTGTTAAGTAGTTACCTTGTTGTAAATCAACAAAGTATTTAGCAGCTACTGAACGAGAATCAAAATCATCATCTGATTCTACAGTGATACCTACGTAATCTGTATCGTTTAGCATGTGGTTGTATGCTAAAGAAAAGAATGTAACGTTATCACCATCTTTTTGATCAACAAATCTTACTTTTGCAAGTAAATCTGGGTTAAAGAAATAACCAGCAGAAAGTGTGTATGACTCGTTGTTAGAGTTGTAATCAGCATTTTGATAAGACGCACCAACAACAAAATCTTCAACGAAGTATTCACCGCCAATAGCAGTCACATCGCCAAAATCGTCATCAGCGTAGCCACCAAATACGTTGCTTTGCTTATTGATGTATTCGAATTGATCGTATGGACCTAGTGTGCTCTTTGGAGAGAAGTAGTAAGTAGAGTCCACGCTGATAGTATCGTTGTTATCAGTATCTGTGTAGTTTAAGTTACTGATTGATTGATAGCTATCTGCAGCGTGTGCAGCACTTGATAATAAAAGACCTGAAATAATAATTGCTAACTTTTTCATAATGAAACATCCCTATGTACATTGTTTTTGTACTTTAACTACATTGCTAAAGTGGGGGTATGCTAACGCCGCGAAACTGAACGAAAACTGAATCAAGCAATTGTATTTGTTAGGGAATTTGTAAGAAAGTGTTGGAGTAATTTATGTTAAAGTAATCGCAACAAGCTGTAAACAATTACTTTAATTTTACACCGATTTTTGTTTGTTTCTATAATGAATACTGGCTAATTATCCTATAAACATCATTTATGTTATCACCAGCTTTAAAGTCTTTGCTGATAGGGTTTGGATCAGATCCAACCCAAATTTTCAGTTCTGCATCTAAATCAAAGTGCCCCGCACTTTCTTTGCTGAACTTAGTTATCTTAGAGTAAGCAATACTGATCATTTCCATTTTAGAACCAGTCACACCTTGTTTATCTAATAAAATTAGTCGCTTATTAGTAAAGATAAACATATCACGAACTACTTTATACGCCTTTTCAACTCGCTCACCTTCAATAAGCGTATTAGCCAATACTTTTTCTAAATCGGCGTCATCCACTTCACTGGCGTTACCCATTAAACCACTAAATAATCCCATTACAGTTTCTCCTGTTTAAATATTTGATTTTCTAGAGTATGACCATTTACTAACTGCCTATACTGCCAATTATGTTGGTGGCAAAATTGCAATAGCGCGATGTCAAGTGAATCGCTAGTTGGTTGATACTCAATCACATACTCTTTATGTTGGCTCATATAAACACGGCTCACACCATCAATTGCTTGCAGTTGTTGCTCCACATTTTGATATGCTTCACTTAGCATTAAGGTATAAAAGTGCTTATCAGTATTCGCCGCTTTAGTTTGGTGCTCGCTTAATATACCTTTGTCTAAATGTAGTACTTGAGAACATAATCGTTCGAGTTCAGTTAAATCATGAGAGCTTAAAATAAACGTCGCTTGAGACGACAGCTCAGACACCAGCTCTCTGACCTCTCTGGCATGAATCGGATCAAGTCCTGCTGTGGCCTCATCTAACATCACAATTTGCGGTGAACCAATTAATGCTTGTGCTATGGTTACGCGCTTGCGCATACCGTGAGATAAGTCCCCTGCGCGGTTTTTTGCAACCTCGCTAAGACCCACTAAATCTAATACTCGAAGTGCTTCTATTTGGCTTTGCTTGGTGCTCATACCTTGTAGCTTGGCATAAAAGCTAAGTTGTTTATCTATATTAAAACGCGGATCTAGCTGTGCATCTTGTGGTAACGCACTCACTTTATTAAATAAAGCCGCGCTACCTGGTTTATGGCCGAGTATTTCAAGCTCACCCATGCTAGGTGCGATATAGCCACACAACAAACTAAATAAAGTGGTTTTCCCTGCGCCATTAGGGCCAACTAATGCAACTGGCGCGCCTTTTTGAATCTCAAAATTCACATTATCAAGAGCCAGTTTTGAGCCGTATGATTTACTTAAATTACGCCCTGTTATTAATGATTTCATAATGAGCTCCTTGCAAAAATACGTTGGGCAACTGCAAGTAACACCGCTGTTTGCACAAGTGGAATAGCTAATGCGCTCAATAACGGTAAGTTTTGTCCAGCTAATAACTCTATTTGCACACCAGGGAATAAATAATCAAGCACACTTAATGCGGGTATTTGCCACTCCAGTAATCCAACAATAATGCCGCCGGCTGTGAAATATAAAATAGCTAATACAATAGATAAGCGAGATGAGCTCGCAAAAGTATTAATTAAGCTCATTAAGGCTACAAACGGCGTAAAAGTAACAATGAGTATTAAAAATATTGAAACAGCACGACCAAGGCCACCAGCAAGTAAGCTTGGCTCGCGAAACCCGAGCACCGCCAATGTCGCTATAAGCGTGATGCCAACTAAACAGGTTAGTACCGCTAACTGCCCTAAAAAACGACCAAAGAGTATTTCAAAGCGAGTTGAGCGTAATGATAAAAACCTTAGCGTACCGCGCTCTCTATCACCCACAGTTTGATCACTACAAATAAATAAGCTAAAAACAGGAAAACTATACAAAGCAATAAGCCAATACATAGCAAATTCGGCTTCAGGCCAATCAAGTAACTTACTTAATCCAATAGAGCCGGAAATATCACGGGCTATTTGTTCAAAATCTGGCGAGCTGATTATGCCTACAGCTTGGCCTATGGGGTAACGTAAAATAACAAGCCACACTAGCGCAAAAGCCGCCAGTGCAATAAGTCCTCGTTTAGTTAAAAACATACGTACCAGCTCAAAACCCGCGATTTGGGTTAAGCGCCTTACGTTAACTGGTGATGGTGTTGCCATTGACTATCCTTAATGACGTTGTTCATACTTTAAAATAAGCGTTATTTAACAACACTAAGTGTAAACACGTTGAATTGCTAGCAAAAAAAAGCCTACTCAGAGGTAGGCTTTGTAACAAATAATGTAATTTAACCAATTAGTAATTATAAATGTTGCTCATAAATAGCTAATGCTTGCTGTAAGTCGGCAATTAAATCTTCAACATCTTCCAAACCAATGTGCAAACGAATAACAGGTCCATGCTCCCATCCTGTTTGCGAGCGCAGCCCTTTCATTGATAGGTTTGCCGTTACTAAGCTCTCAAAGCCCCCCCACGAAAAGCCCATTTTGAAATGTTGTAAGCTATCTAAAAAAGCATCTATGGCGTGTTGATTACCCGCTTTCATTACAAACGAAAATAAACCATTACTGCCGTCAAAATCGCGTTTGAAAAATTCATGGCCTGGGCATGTTGTAAACGCAGGATGGCGAATATGATCAACCAACGCATGTTGCTCAAGCCATTTTGCTACTTCTAGCGCGGCTTTTTCATGCTGATTTAATCGCACTGCCATGGTACGCAAGCCTCGTAGTGCTAAATACGCATCATCTGCACTGGTACATTGCCCGAGTAAATAAGAGTGTTCACGAAGTGTTGGCCAATACTTTTTATTAGCTACAGCAACCCCCATCATCACATCAGAGTGGCCAACAATATATTTGGTGGCGGCTTGAATACTAATATCAACACCATGTTCAAGCGGACGATAATGCAAGCCATTGCCATAGGTGTTATCAAGCACTGTCATTACATTATGATCGTTTGCCACTTTTACCATGGCGGGAACGTCTTGAACTTCCATGGTAATTGAACCCGGAGACTCTAAAAACAACATTTTGGTATTGTCTTGAATGTACTCTTTTATGTCTGCGCCAATCATGGGCGGATAATAGGTCGTACTAATACCCAACCCAGCTAATATCTTGTCGCAAAAATCACGGGTTGGCTCGTAAACAGTGTCCACTATTAAAATATGATCACCTGACTTTAAAAACGATAACAGAGTTTGGCTTATCGCTGCCGCGCCACATGGGTATAACGCACAGCCCTCACCGCCTTCGAGTTCGGTAATTGCCTCTTGCAGAGCAAAATGAGTGGTCGTCCCTCTGCGGCCATAAAACAAGGTTTTGTCGCCACGTGTTTTAGCCGCTTCTTTAAGCTCACTCACAGAATCAAACACAATCGTTGAAGCGCGCTGTATCACTGGATTAACTACGCCATGGGTGTACGCTTTTTTGCGCCCTGATGACACTAATTGGGTATTTTTATTTTTGCTCGACATGATTCATCCTTCTATCTGAGTACGCCAATATTCAATTAAATAACGCGAAATCGAATCAGCTCTAGGTAGCTTTAAATGCTCCCCCTCGTGTTGCCAATCTTTAAATTGCGCAAGTTCTTGGCGAGAAAACCATCGTGCATCTTCAAGTTCATCTTGCTCTGTGCTTATTTCATCACTGCTTGCTGTGGCAATAAAACCAAGCATGATTGATGAAGGAAACGGCCAAGGTTGAGAAGCAATATACTCTGCTTTCTCCACGGTAATACCCGCTTCCTCTTTTACTTCTCGGATCACGGTTTGTTCAAGGGTTTCACCTGGGTCAACAAACCCGGCAAGTGAGGAATACAGACCTTTAGGCCAAGTTGCTTGGCGACCCAATAAGCAGCGTTCAATCCCATCAGAAAATGTTTTAGTTACTACCATAATAACGGCTGGATCGGTACGCGGAAAAGTTTGGTGCATACAGGCTGCGTTGTCGCATAAACGTGAATGCCCCCCTTCAACTAAGTGATTTTTGGTACCACAGCGACCACAAAAACTATGAGTGGCATGCCAGTAACACAACCCACGAGCAAGCGCTGCATTTGAGCCATCTTCAAGTGCTACTTGAGTACCATGTTGACGAATATCTGCAAACTGGGCATCACCAACAATCGTTGCTAATAACGACTCTTCGAGTTCAGTTACGTCTAGCGCAAATACGGCATTATCCTGTTTATTTGATCCTAAAAGAATAGCCTGCGTTAAATCTAAATGTGCCACTTGTTGGTAAGCTAAATACACCACCTCAGGGCTACTGTTAGCAAATAAGGTGTGATTGCCTTTAACTAGAAGCCATAAACTGTCTGCTGTTTTTTTTGCGTCTACCCAAGTAGGGTCTTTGCGCGCATTTGAGCCTCTGTCTAATGGCATATTACTGTAGTTAAGCATGTAATTCCTTGATACTAATTGAATCTTAAAATTACCATACTCATCCACTAAACCCAATTTATTATCGCCATAAAAAAAGCCTAAATTAGGCTTAATTAATCTATGCACCCGTTGTATTAAATACTCTCATGATCAACGCAAACATTCTGCTCAAAAATAAATCAAAAATACAATACTTATACTTTTTAAAGTAGTAGCTGTTTGTCAATTAAATGAAATTGCTCGGCACTTTGCTTAAGTACCTCTGCGGTTAATTTATCAGCACCGTATACATCACACGGAACATTATATTGATTTTTTAAATGCCCAAGTAATAATGCAAAGTCACCGTCACCCGAGAGTAAAATAACTTTATCAAGCTGCTTCCCCTGCTCTAGCATATCTATGGTTATACCCACATCCCAATCGCCTTTGGCACTGCCGTCACGGCGTTGAATAAAGGGTTTTAGTTTTACTTCAAAGCCAATAGCGCGCAAAATATTTTGAAACTGATTTTGCTTTTCATCACCTCGGTATATTGCATAGGCGAACGCACATTCTATATCGTATTGTTGCTCCATCATTCGCCAAAAGGCATTGTAATCAAAGTTTTTACCGTAGCTTTCGCGACAGGTGTAATAAATATTTTGTACATCGACAAAAATACCTACACGAGGTTTACTGCTTTGTTGTGAGGTCATTCTTATGTCCCAATGAGTAATACTTGCAATTGCGTGTTAAGTAACCTAAATTAGTTACCAAACCCAATGTAACCAAATACGGTTACATTTAACAATGTAACCAAATTTAGTTACATATAAATAATCTATTTGGATTTTTATGATTGGTGTGATCAGCGGCGATATTATTAAATCGCAAAAAATACCTAAACAACAATACGATGCCATGCTTTACCAGCTAGAGCAAAGTTTACGTGCAAATTGCAATAAAACAACATCTTGGGATATTTACCGTGGAGATGCATTTCAACTGCAACTCGATAAAAGTGAACAGTTAGTTACCACCGCTATTCTTATTTATCTACAGTTAAAATCTGCCGGCTATGAATTGCGCCAAAGCATGGCGTTGGGGCACATAGATAACCCTAGTACGAGTATAAAAACTGCCACAGGCTCTGCATTTACTCTCTCTGGTCATGAGCTAGATAAAATGACAAACCAGCGTTTTACATTTGCTATTGCAGATCAATCGGTTGATGAGAGCTTCAAGCTAAACTTAGCGTTTGTCGATGTATTACTGTGTAAAATAACCCAAAAACAAGCAAATGCTTTGTATGTATATTTAACCCATACTAATAACAACCATGCAGCTTTAGCTAAAGAGCTCAACACCAGCCGCGAAAACGTTACTAAGCTGCTTAATCTTGCTAACTATCAGCTGATAGAACGATTTATTTTACATGCACAACAACAGCTTAAAAGCATACAGCAAGGACATGACTAATGGAATTTTCACTATTACTCGTCGCACTGATTATTGGCCACTTACTCGCTGATTTTTATTGGCAACCCATGAGCTGGGTAAACGACAGAAACACCCGTCATTTTAAAGCAAAAAAACTTTACTACCATGTATTGGTTCACGGAATTACCAGTGCAGTCGTTGTGGCACTTTGGGAATATAGTTTTGGCTGGCAACAACTAAGCAGCGTATTACTGGCGACCGGCATTGTTATGATCAGTCACTACTTTATTGATATTGCTAAATCGTATTCAAATAAAGGCGTAGTGCCTTTTTTATTAGACCAAATTGCACATATCACTGTCATTATTGCGATAAGTATTTGGCTCACTGACGATCAGCAATTTGCTGACAATGTGATGGCGTTATTGTGCAACGATAAAGTGCTGTGGGTTATAGCTGGTTACTTTATTATTTTAAGTCCCAGTGCGGTATTTATAAGAATGATGTTAGAGCGTTTAACTAATCACTTTTCTAGTGATGGTAGCCTCCCCTTAGCAGGACAAAGTATTGGTATGCTTGAAAGAGTACTTATGCTGACATTTATTTTATTAGATCAGTTTGCAGGGCTTGGGTTTTTAATTGCCGCCAAATCCGTGTTTAGATTTGGCGACTTAAGTGCCAGCAAAGATAAACAACTCACTGAATATGTGATGCTAGGAACGTTACTGAGCGTCAGTGTTACTTTATTTGTAGGATTAGCAGTTAATTATTTAATCGGTTAGTAAAGCTTTAAAATAGGCATTAAAAAACGCGCTACCAGTAAAAGTAAGCGCGTTTTTTATTAAAGCGAACTAAACCTAATTAGTCGTTATTTGCTGGACGACGACGGCGCTGGCCATTCCCACCTACCGATTGACGCTTTGCCCAAGGATTTTGTGCGTTCTCGTCTGTTTTTGCTGCAGGCTTTTTAGAGCCACCACGACGAGGGCCTGTACCATTGC
The DNA here is from genome assembly GCF_003173795.1 of Pseudoalteromonas sp. meg-B1. Taxonomy (GTDB): domain Bacteria; phylum Pseudomonadota; class Gammaproteobacteria; order Enterobacterales; family Alteromonadaceae; genus Pseudoalteromonas; species Pseudoalteromonas undina. The sequence continues at coordinate 20,715 of NZ_QGQU01000004.1, forward strand.
CACCATTGTTAGGCTTTTTGCTATTAGATTTGCTGCTATCTGATTTAGGCTTATTAAATGGTTGTTTTTTCTTTGGCTTTTTAGCCGGTAACGGGCGTGCATCGAGTGCGCGCTCAGCAACAGGGTTAGCCGGTTCAAAACCTTCTTCTTCAGCACGTGGAATTAGCTCGCCAATAAAGCGCTCAATGCCGTATAAATCTACTGCATCGTCAACCGTTACAAACGAAATAGCATGCCCTGATGCTCCCGCACGACCAGTTCGGCCAATACGGTGAACATAATCTTCATATACATTAGGTAAGTCGTAGTTTACAACATGCGGTAATTCAACAATGTCTAAACCACGTGCAACAATATCGGTTGCCACTAATACGCGCACTTCACCACTTTTAAAGCCCTCTAGTGCTTTAACGCGCGCGCCCTGAGATTTATTGCCATGGATTGCCGCACCAACAATATCATCGCGTTCAAGTTGCTTAACTAAACGATTAGCACCGTGTTTAGTACGACTAAATACCAGTACTTGTTGCCAATCGTTGCTACGAATTAAATGGCTTAATAGGGCCGTTTTACGTGCTTTGTCTACTGCGTATACGCTTTGCGTGACACTTTTTGCGGTGGTGTTTTTAGCCGCAACAGAAATTTCAACGGGGTCGTTAATTAACCCTTTTGCCAGCGCGCGAATATCATCCGAAAACGTGGCTGAGAACATTAAGTTTTGACGCTTTTCAGGCATTTTTGCAATTAGGCGTTTAATATCATGGATAAAGCCCATGTCTAACATACGGTCGGCTTCATCTAAAACCAGTACTTCAACGCTATCAAATTTAACCGCGTTTTGATTGTGTAAATCAATTAAACGCCCTGGTGTCGCCACTAAAATATCAACCCCTTTGCGCAGGCGCTGCATTTGTGGGTTAATTTTAACACCACCGTAAACAACAAACGAACTCACGTTTGAATGCTTAGCATATTCTTCAACGTTTTCACTTACTTGCAACGCAAGCTCACGGGTTGGCGTTAAAATAAGCGCACGAACATGATTACTTTTTGCTTTAGTACCCGACGATAAACGCTCAATAAGCGGCAAAGTAAAACCAGCGGTTTTACCGGTACCGGTTTGCGCTGCGGCCATTACATCGCGACGTGCAATAATTGCTGGAATAGCTTGAGCCTGAATAGGCGTTGGCGTTTCATAGCCCTTTTCTAAAACCGCATTAACTAAAGACTGTGATAAACCTAAACCATCAAAACTCATATAAACTCTCTATTTCAAATTAGGCCAAAGTGGCCAGTTGCGCGCATTATACCTTTAGTGGCTCAGAATGCATGCCATTATTTACTTTGTGCCAAATCAATAAACACAAATACTAAAAAAGCGGCTAAACAGCCGCTTTTTATTTACCTGAGCATTACAAATGCTAAAAGATTATTTTACACCTAACTCACGTAAACGCTCTTGTAAGTAGCTATCTGCTGTGTAGCGATCAGATAACACCACATCTGGACGAGGGTGTAAAAACAATGGTAATGAAATACGTGATTTGGTTGTTGCTTTACCCGATGGATTAATTACACGGTGGATCGTTGATGGGAAGTAGCCACCCGATGCTTCTTGTAACATGTCACCAATATTAATAATTAGACTACCAAAATCACATGGCACGTCTAACCAACCACCATCGGTTTTTTGTACTTGTAAGCCTGGCTCATTTGACGCTGGTAATACGGTTAATAAGTTAATATCACCGTGCGCAGCAGCACGAATAGCACCAGGCTCTTCATCACCTGTCATTGGCGGGTAATGTAAAATACGTAACAACGTTTGCTCAGACTGGGCAATCATATCTTTTAAATCAATAGAGAACTTAGCACGCACTTCTTCAGGCGCTTCAGCCTGAACCCAGCTTAATAATGTTGCCGCAAATTCATTAGCTAAACGGTAGTACTCACGCACATCAGCTTCTAATTGTGCAGGAACACGGCCTTTAGGGTAAACATGAAAGTACTCTTTAATGTCTTTTACCGTATGGCCTTTAGCTACTTCTGATACCGACGGTGGAAAATAACCATCTTGCGTTTCTTTTGAAAATAAAAACTCATGCTTTTGCTCTGAGTTAAAAAAGTCTTGCCAATTTTTATAAATAGACTCAACTAAAGATTGCGGAATAGGATGGTTTTTTAATACGCCAAAACCAGTATTTCTCAACGATTCAACAAATTGCGCAGCCGCATCGTCCGCTTTATAATCAACTGTAGGTAATTGCATGGTACATTCCAGTAAGTAGGTTGTTAGAAGCCATTTACTAATCCGCTTAAGCCACAGGTCTACACGAAATTAGTATTACATTCAAATATAGCTTAACTACTTAATTCAAGTAATAAAGGCTGCATTTTTATGCTGTGCGAGGATAGACAAACCCCCTTGAAATTATAAGGACATATGTCCGCACTCAATAAGCAAGCCTTCTCTAGCTTGATCAAGATCAAAATAACGCTTGTATTGAATTTTCACCCCATCGTACCAATCTATTCCTTATCAGCATCACACACTATATCAACTTGTTAAGGCTCTCTACATGCGACAAAAAGTTTCTTTTAAAAGCGGTGAATTAGAACTCGCTGGACAACTTGAACAGCCCTCTGGTGAAGTGAAATTTTATGCCTTATTTGCTCACTGTTTTACCTGCTCTAAAGATGTAGCGGCTGCAACACGAATAAGTCGCGCGCTCACTCAGCGAGGCATTGCTGTATTACGCTTTGATTTTACAGGGCTTGGTAATAGCGATGGTGACTTTGCCAACAGTAACTTTTCATCAAACATTCAAGACTTAGTGGCTGCAGCCAATCACTTAAGAACACACTTTAAAGCACCTCAGTTATTGATAGGCCACAGCTTAGGTGGTGCTGCGGTGCTTGCAGCAGCAGAGCACATACCTGAAGTATCGGCCATTACGACTATAGGCGCGCCATCAGATGCCCAGCATGTTACTCATAACTTTGCTGCTCATTTAGATGAAATAAACCAATCGGGTGAAGCAAAAGTGTGTTTAGCTGGGCGGGAATTTACGATTAAAAAGCAATTTATAGATGACATCGCCAAATACGATAACAGCCATATAGGCAAGCTTAAGCGTGCTTTGTTAGTTATGCATTCTCCTATTGATGCCACCGTGAATATTAGTGAAGCCGAAAAAATTTACGCAGCTGCTAAGCATCCAAAGAGCTTTATTAGTTTAGATAATGCCGATCATTTACTCAGCAATAAAGAAGACGCTAACTACGCAGCCGATGTCATTGCTACGTGGGCTAATCGCTATGTTGAATACGATAAAACACCCTATAGTGCAAAATTAACTAACGGCAGTGTATTAGTTGAAGAAAAAGATCATAAACTCACTCAGCACGTGAGTACTAAAAACCATACATGGCTTGCTGATGAGCCTACCGATGTCGGCGGTAAAAACTTAGGCCCAGACCCTTATGATCATTTACTCGCTGGGCTTGGAGCTTGTACTGCAATGACACTTCGCATGTATGCAAGTCGCAAAGAGTTGCCGCTAGAGCACATAAAAGTAGAGCTCAACCATACCCGCAATTACAACCAAGATTGTGATGATTGTGAAAAAACCGGCAATCTAGAGGCCATTATCCGCAAAATAACCTTACAAGGTGATTTAACTGACGCTCAGCGAAATCGATTACTCGAAATAGCCGACAAATGCCCTGTGCATAAAACGCTACATAACAGCCCTTTGGTGGTTAGTGAATTAGTGGGGTAACTAAAACAAAAATAGCGCAGTAAGCCCTGCGCTATATTTAGGATTTTAATTTAAAAACTGACTGTATCGTTTAATTTTCTAAAAACGCCGCTACCTCTTTACTCATTTTATCTACCAACCATTTAGGCCCGCCATCGTACATATCGTTGTGACGTGATTTTTCTATCAACCTTTGCGTAACAGGATAAACAGTTAACTCTTGGTCGGTTAAAAGCACGTTTGCATCGGCTGGATAATCACTACCGCGCAGTGTGAGCACATGTATGTTTTTATTGCGTGGCAATAACATGCGGCGGTGATCGAGCGTAATTAATTGGCTTACTTCACTTGGATAAATAGCTGCATACAAGGCTGAAATATCTCCACCATTTGAGTGGCCAAATAAAGTGAGTTTTGTAAAATCATACTCAGGGTATTTAACACTTAGCTCATTAACTAAAAATTTGAGTGTTACAACACCCCGGTGCCAATTTTCCATACGAGTAGTTAGGTATGGCTGCGCACGATTAAGTGCAGGGTCACTTTTAAGCTCATGCGCTACCGCAATGCTTAAATAGCCTTGCGCATTAAATAACTTACTCGCAAAGGTGTATTCATTGTGGCTAATGCCATACCCTGCATTTACAAATACCACTGGGCATTTTACTTGCGCGCTGCACTTAAGGTGGTTAGCTGGTAGGGTAATATTTACAGGTATAGAGCGATTACGACTATCATCAATGATTGCATCGTTTTGGGCATAACTTGATGATGAAAATAGCATAGTGCTTAAAGTCAGTGCACTTAACATTAAATGCTTTTTTATAATTTTTAACATGCATTCCCTTGTATTACATATACATTTTTAACTAACATTAATTTTTATTATAAAGGTTAGCGCGCGCCTTTGCTAATTTGTGCGATAATAGCGATTATTGTTTTACTATTATCGCAAAAGAATCCATTCATGAAATCATATAGCAGCATTGAACAACGCATCGACATTCTCCAAAGCAGAATTGAAGCCTACCAAGAAGAAATTAAAGTGTTACAAGCCGAGCCGAAAAGTAACAATGAACGGATTATTTTTAAGTTCATTGAAACCGGCAGTACAGGTAAAACCAAAGATTTTGTGAGAGAGCTGGGAATTAAATCGCCGCGTGATAGCTTATATTCATCTGGTGATGTAACCAAACTGATTAAAGATGGCGCTGATGATATTTCGCCAGAGCTATTGAGCATAGCCCGTGCACTTGCTAGCGCGCGCAACAAAAATGGCCCTGCTTGCTAATAGCAAATATAATAACGGATTAGCCGTAAGCTCTTGCGGCTAATCAACCAGCTCGATATCAAGTCCAGCTAATAAATTTAACGCTTCAAGCCGTTCAAACTTTGCATTACTCACATCATTGCTTGTTATATCAATATTAAATTGCGTTGCGCCAACAAAGTTTGCTTTTCTCAAATTAGTTTGATGAAACAGGCTGTCTCTAAAGTCAGTATCCGAGAAGTTGCTTTGAGCTAAGTTAGCGTGCCTAAAATCGACATCTTTGGCAAAACAGTTCGTCATTGTTAAGGCTTTTAACTGTAATTCAAAAAACGAACTATGGCTCAGCTCACACTGTTTAAAACTCACCGGTGACGTTAGCGCTAATTGTGGCCAATTTACTTGCCCCCACATTATGCTATTGAGCTTACAATTTGCAAAGCTCACCCCTTCTAGTGAGCTGTAATTCCAATTAAGCTCAGTCAAATTACAGTTAATAAATTCACACTCTATAAACCGACAGGCACTAAACTGGCTGTGACTAAAATCGCAATCAATAAACTGACATTGTTCAAACTCAATATCGCTAAAGCGCTTTGCATTTGCTGTAAAGTTTGAAAATGACTGATCAAAATAATGACTATCTTTAAATAACTCGCTCATAAAAATAAAGCACCTAAATTGGGTTATGCCAAACAAAAAACCCCTTAGGTACGAAGCCTAAGGGGTTTTGATCTAACTAAACACTAGCTTTATTCTGCGCTTGGTAATTCTTTCTCAACTACACTAATAGCAAGCTCTGTCAGCGAATCGCTGTTTGCTTTGCTAGGCGCATCGGTTAATAAACACGATGCTTGTGTGGTTTTAGGGAAAGCAATAACGTCACGAATGTTATCAGTACCACATAACAACATAACTAAACGGTCTAAACCGAACGCTAAACCTGCATGCGGCGGTGTGCCGTATTTAAGTGCATCAAGTAAGAAACCAAATTTATCTTGCTGCTCTTGCGCTTCAATACCTAAAATTCTAAATGCTGCTTCTTGCATATCTGCATTGTGAATACGTACCGAGCCACCGCCCACTTCGTAGCCGTTTAATACCATATCGTAAGCATCTGAAATAGCCGCTGCTGGGTTTGCTTCAAGCTCACTGGCACTAATATCTTTTGGTGCAGTAAATGGATGGTGTACAGCGTGTAGTGTGCCTTCGTCATCTTCTTCAAACATTGGGAAGTCAACAACCCAAAGTGGTGCCCAGCTATCTAAATTAGTGATTTCTAAATCAATACCAATTTTTAAACGAAGTGCGCCCATGGCTTCATTTACGGTGTTGCGTTTATCCGCACCAAATAAAATGATATCGCCTGTTTGTGCATTAGTACGTTCAAGTAACTGCGTGATCACATCTTCATTTAAGAATTTAGCGATTGGCGATTGCACGCCCTCAACGCCTGCATCACGGTCATTTACTTTCATCCATGCTAAACCTTTAGCACCGTAAATACCGATAAACTTAGTGTAATCATCTAGTTGCTTACGAGAAAGTGATGCGCCACCTGGTACCGTTAGTACTGCAACACGGCCTTTTTCATCGTTTGCTGGGCCTGAGAATACTTTAAATTCTACGTCTTTTACTAAATCGGCTACATCAATAAGCTTCATTGGGTTACGTAAGTCTGGCTTATCAGAACCATATAGGCTCATTGCCTCAGAGTAAGGCATAATTGGGAAATCACCTAAATCAACATTTAGTAATGACTGCCACATTTCACGGATCATTTTCTCTGTCATACCACGTACTTGATCAGAGCTCATGAACGAGGTTTCTAAATCTATTTGAGTAAATTCAGGTTGACGGTCAGCACGTAAGTCTTCATCACGGAAACATTTAACAATTTGGTAGTAACGGTCAAAACCCGACATCATCAACAATTGCTTAAACAACTGTGGCGACTGTGGTAATGCGTAAAAGCTACCTTTATGAACACGACTCGGTACTAAGTAATCGCGAGCACCTTCAGGCGTTGCTTTAGTTAGCACTGGCGTTTCGATATCTAAAAAGCCATTTTCATCTAAAAAGCGACGTACAAAGCTGCTTGCTTTAGCACGTAATTTAATGCGGTCGCTCATTTCTAAACGACGTAAATCTAAGTAACGGTATTTTAAACGACGCTCTTCTGAGTTCACTTGGTTAAAATCAAGTGGCATAGGCTCAGAGCGGTTAATAATAGTTAAACCCGTGCCTAAAATTTCTACTTCGCCGGTTGCCATGTCTTTATTTACTTGACTATCTGGGCGAGCACGTACAATCCCTTTTAACTGAACACAAAATTCTTGACGAAGTTTGTTAGCTGTTTCCATTAATCCTTCAACTTCCGGATCGAATACAACTTGTACTAAACCTTCTCTATCACGTAAATCGACAAAGATAAGTCCGCCAAGGTCACGTCGTTTGTTGATCCAGCCACATAGTTCAACTTCCTGATCTACGTGAGTTTTATTTAGCTGTCCGCAGTATATAGAGCGCATAGTTTTCCTGTCAGATAAAAGGCATATAGCGGTTAAACACTGTTGTTTTAAAAGTTTTTATAAACACCAAAATGAAAATAAAACCGCTAGCAATTCAAAATAATCAAATTAAGCCCTGCATTATACCCAAGTAGGTTGAAGATGCTAGGGCGTGTTTACCTTTCGGGGTTGAATTTACAGCGCACCGTTTTGTTATTTGTTACACTACCGGCACTTTATAACAAGGCTTTTGTTTGTATGCTATATATTGGATGCCCGCAATGGTCGAGCAACGCATGGAAAGGAAACTTATTTTCACGCCAGTGTAAAAATGCCGATATGCTTAGCGAATATGCGCAGCATTTTAATTCGGTAGAAGGTAATACTAGCTTTTACGCCGACCCCTCACCTGACACTGTATTACGATGGGCTGCCAGTGTACCTGATGAGTTTAAATTTACCTTTAAATTTCATCGGCGCTTTAGTCACGAACTCCAACTTACTAACGTGCAACATGAGCTAACTAATTGGCTTAATTTATTCGCCCCGCTATTTGAAAAAACAGGGCAAATAATGCTGCAATTACCTAAAGCGTTTGCCCCACAGCATTTAGCGAAGCTTGCCGCTTTTATTGAGTTACTTCCTAAAGAGCTAAACTATGGGGTTGAGGTACGCCACCCTGATTTTTTCAAAAAAGGTGAGGCCGAAATCGCGCTTAATCAGCTTTTAATGGCACACAATATAAACCGCATTGCAATGGATACCCGCGCATTATTTGCGGTTAAACCCACAACCGAAGCACTCATAGATGCACAACAAAAAAAGCCTTATTTACCAGTGCACGCTATTGCTACGGGCTCGCAGCCTATGGCGCGCTTCGTTATTGCTGATTTAGAAAACGATTATAAGATCTTTTATCAGCCTTGGCTTAGCAAAGTAACCCAGTGGCTCGATGAGGGCAAAAGCCCCTATGTGTTTTTTCATACCGCTGATAACCGCGAAGCGCCCTTACTGGCTCGCCAGTTTTGCCAAGATTTGGGGTATAATCACAATGTACTCAATCCATTTAGTGGCGAAAAAGAAGCCCACCAGCAAGCACTTTTTTAAAAATAAATTCAAAATACAGAGACAATAATGAGTGAATACGCACGTTACTTTACCGGCTACCCTGCCAATATCGTTGAGCAAGTGTTAGGACTAATAAAAGCAGGAAAGGTAAGTGAGTATTTACTTAAAAAGTACCCGCAGGCGCATCGTATTACCAGTGATAAGTTACTGTATAGCTACGCCACTGAGCTTAAAAAGCAGTATTTAAAAAACGCCCCGCCATTTGGCCGCGCTGCGTTTAAAAAACAAGGTGATATGGTTACCAATGCGCTCGGTACCCACACGTACCGTATGCAAGGTAAAACCCGCAAGCACGATTTAGCAATAAACAGCGATTTACTGCGCGCGCCAGAGCCATTATTAAAAGCATTAGTGGTGCACGAACTCGCGCATTTTAAAGAAAAAGACCATAACAAAGGCTTTTATAAACTGTGCTGCCATATGGAGCCGCAGTACCATCAGCTAGAGCTGGATTTACGGATTTTTTGTGTGGCTATTGCGATGGGTGAAAATCCGTATAATTGAGCGGTCAGCAGTCAGCGGTCAGCGGTCAGCGGTCAGCGGTCAGCGGTCAGCGGTCAGCGGTCAGCGGTCAGCGGTCAGCGGTCAGCGGTCAGCGGTCAGCGGTCAGCGGTCAGCGGTCAGCGGTCAGCGGTCAGCCAAAATTCAATGACACACGAGTTCATAATGAAAGCCCTCGTTAATAAAAAACGCGATACTAAATCGCGTTTTTTATAATTTACTGATAGCTACAAACTGACAGCTAGCTCGTTAGATTTCGTTTCACTCAACCCAACCTACTTAAAACGTTAAAGCCCTAATTCGGCCATAAAGTCGTCGTCGCTATCATCTTGCTTTGGCTGTTTTGCTTTTTCTTTATCCGCTTTTTGCTTGGCTTCGTTTGCGATAATGTCGTCTGGGTCTACAGCTTCTACAATGTCAAAATCGTGAAGTTTAATAAACTCTGTTTTATCCATCGCTAATTCTAAATAGAAGATATTTTGATTGCGAGTCGTAAACGTTACACGGCGAGCTTGCGGGCGATCCATAGTGGTATCAACCGATATTTGCACTTGCTTATTAATAGCCATCATTTTTGGCTGGTTTTGGGTAATAGAGGTATGCAGCTGTTCACGCACTTTTGACGTGAAGTCTCCCACTATTTGGTTCATCAACTCACCCATCACGTTTGAAACGTCATCAGATAAGTGACTATGCGCGATTTCGTCTTCTGGCATGCCCATATTACGCATGTAATCGCCATAAATTTCCATCGCCGCTTGCGCCGTAAAGTTGGTAACAACTAAGCCGGTAAAGCCCCCGTCAAATAAAACAAAACAACCTATGTCTGGTCGCATACATGTGCGGGTGATTTTTTGCACCATGGCTGAATAGCTGATCTCGTTGCCGCTGGCTGATGAAAGTACACCCGTTACTGAGTGGCATAATGTTGCTAATATATCGTCGGTACTAATAACCTTACTTTTGCTCATTTAATAATCTCTTTTATACTTATTCTTCATAATTCTAGTCAAGCTACTGAATTTATCACTGACTATCCAGCATAAAATGTTAAAATAGCACTATTATTTTCAAAGAGACTGCCTTCGTGAGTATAAAAGACAGTATTTATGCCTCTGAGCAACAAGTAAAAGACTTTAGTTTTGATCAAAACGTGGTTGAAGTATTTCCCGACATGATCCAACGCTCGGTACCCGGTTACGCCACCATAGTAAGTACCATGGGAAAATTAGCTGGTGAGTATGCTCAGCCAAATTCAAATTTGTATGACCTAGGCTGCTCGTTAGGGGCGGTTACCCTAAGTATGCGCCGTAATATTCAAACTGATAGCTGTCATATTATTGCTGTAGATAACTCACAAGCCATGGTGGAGCGCTGTAAGGTCCATTTACAAGGGTTCAGATCTGATGTTCCTGTAACGGTTACATTAGGTGATATTAACGAGCTTGATATTCAAAATGCCTCAGTAGTAGCGATGAATTTTACTCTGCAGTTTATTCCACCTGCGCAGCGCAAAGCGGTACTTGAAAAAATATACGCTAATTTAAAGCCCGGTGGCGTTTTGCTATTAAGTGAAAAAATTAAAGCCGAAAACGAGCAATGTGATAACTTACTGATTGACTTGCACCACGACTTTAAACGTCATAATGGCTACTCTGAGCTAGAAATAAGCCAAAAGCGTACCGCCATTGAAAACGTAATGCGCCCCGATACACTTAGCACACATACACAACGTTTAAGCGACATTGGTTTTAGCCAAACGCAAGTGTGGTATCAATGTTTTAATTTTTGCTCAATGGTAGCAATTAAATAATTTAGAGAGTGACACATGTCTGCATGGTTTAACCAATTTTACGCTGCTATTGCACAAAGCCCACTTAGCCACTGGCTAGAAACCTTGCCTGCGCAATTAAAGCATTGGCAACAAGAGGCCAGCCATGGCGATTTGCCTCAATGGCGAAAAGTACTAAAAAACTTACCTGAGGTATCAACAAACCAAGTTGATATTGTCAGCAAAGTAGCAATAGGCGCGCCTGGCGAAATGACTGAAGGCGAAAAAAAGCAAACCACGCATTTATTAAAACGCATGATGCCTTGGCGAAAAGGTCCATTTAATGTGCACGGTATCGACATTAATACAGAATGGCGCAGTGACTGGAAATGGGATCGACTCCTACCGCATATTGAGCCATTAAAAGGCCGTACTGTATTAGATATTGGTTGTGGCTCGGGATATCACTTATGGCGTATGCGCGGTGAAGGTGCACAGTTTGTGGTGGGTATTGACCCATCTGACTTATTTTTGTGCCAGTTTCAGGCAATTAAACACTTCAACCCTGATGAAAACGTGCATTTATTACCATTAGGTGTAGAAGCCCTGCCAGAGCTTAAAGCATTTGATACGGTATTTTCGATGGGAGTACTTTATCACCGTCGCTCACCTATCGACTTTTTAGCGCAATTAAAGGCACAGCTTCGCCCTGGTGGTGAGCTAGTACTTGAAACTTTAGTTATTGAAGGCGATGAAAACACCGTTTTAGTACCGACCGACCGCTACGCAAAAATGCGTAATGTATGGTTTATTCCAAGCACTGCGGCACTAAAGCTGTGGATGGAACGTGTTGGCTTTAAAGATGTGAAAATTAAAGATTGTGCTATTACAACGCTCGACGAGCAGCGTAAAACTGACTGGATGGAAAACGAATCTTTAGTTGACTTTTTAGACCCTACTGACACCAGTAAAACCATTGAAGGCTACCCTGCTCCACTTAGAGCGATACTTACAGCAAAAGCCTAATTTGTAGTATTAACTTTTATTTTCATGTTAAAAAGCGCCATTGGGCGCTTTTTTTGGTTACTAATACAGCAACTAGCGGACAAGTGTCCTTGTCTTTAAAATCAAATCCAGATTTCAACTAGCCGCGCCCTTGCAATTGTTGTAAAATACGCGCGTTTCTAAGTAAGCATCAAAACAACTATTTTGAGGAAAACCTGTGAGCGAACAAAAACAGTCTCTAAGCTATAAAGACGCGGGCGTAGATATCGACGCTGGTAATGCACTTGTTGAGCGTATTAAAGGCGTAGTTAAAAAAACTCGTCGTCCTGAAGTGATGGGCGGAATTGGTGGTTTTGGCGCACTTTGCGAAATTCCTGAAGGTTATAAGCAACCTGTACTTGTAGCAGGCACTGACGGTGTTGGCACTAAGTTACGTTTAGCAATTGACCTTAAAAAGCACGATACCGTAGGTATCGACTTAGTTGCGATGTGTGTAAATGATTTAATAGTACAAGGCGCTGAACCCCTGTTTTTTCTAGATTACTATGCAACGGGTAAACTAGATGTAGACACAGCAGCCGACGTAGTAACCGGTATTGGTAAAGGTTGTGAAATTTCAGGTTGTGCCCTAATTGGTGGCGAAACAGCTGAAATGCCAGGTATGTATGATGGTGAAGACTACGACATGGCAGGCTTTTGTACCGGTGTGGTAGAAAAATCAAAAATTATTGATGGCACTAAAGTAGCCGCAGGCGATCAGCTAATTGCGCTTGCTTCTAGTGGTCCACACTCAAACGGTTTCTCACTAATTCGTAAAGTATTAGAAGTCTCTAACGCTGATACTAACCAAGTGATTGATGGCAAAACCTTAGGTGAGCACCTTTTAGAACCAACACGCATTTACGTTAAGCCATTACTTGAGTTGTTTAAGCAAGTAGATGTGCATGCGCTTTCGCATATTACTGGTGGCGGTTTTTGGGAAAATATCCCTCGTGTATTACCTGAATCTGCTAAAGCGGTTGTTAAAGGTGATAGCTGGCAGTGGCCTACTGTATTTAGTTGGTTGCAAGAAAATGGTAATATTACCACTCACGAAATGTACCGCACATTCAACTGTGGCGTAGGTATGGTGTTAGTTGTACCTGCAGATCAACTTGATAACAGCATAAACATTTTAAAAGATCTTGGCGAAAACGCATGGCACCTTGGTGAAATTCAAGATGCGGTTGCGGGCGAAGAGCAAGTTAAAATTGTAGGTGGTGCTGCGTAATGGCACCCACTCGTCTAGTAGTTTTAATCTCAGGCAGTGGCTCAAATTTACAAGCCATTATAGACGCCTGTGAAAGCGGCGAGATAAACGCTCATATTGCGGCTGTGATTAGTAATAAAGCAGACGCATATGGGTTAGAGCGTGCAAAAAGTGTAGGCATTGCTACGCAAGTACTGAGTCATAAAGAGTTTGACTCACGCGAAGCGTACGATGCCCAATTAATGCATATAATTGACTCTTTTGAACCAAATCTAGTTGTATTAGCTGGGTTTATGCGTATTCTAACTCCTAGCTTAGTGCAAAAATATGTTGGAAAAATGTTGAACATTCATCCATCTTTGTTGCCTAAGTATCAGGGGCTGAATACCCACCAAAGAGCAATTGATGCAAAAGACGACGTTCACGGCGTTAGTGTTCACTTTGTAACTGAAGAATTAGATGGCGGACCCGTTATTCTTCAAGCTAAAGTGCCTGTATTAGCAAACGATACAGCAGACACGCTCGCTAAACGTGTGCATGCGCAAGAGCACATAATTTATCCTTTGGTGGTCAAGTGGTTCAGTGAACAACGACTTACGATGGAAGCAGATTATGCAGTTCTTGACGAAAAACAACTTCCTGCACACGGCGCGCACTACCCAAAATAAAAAATTAAGTGCTTGGCTACTATGTGCGGGCACTTTATTACTTCCTACCAGCCTGATTGCAGGCGAGTTAACCCAGTACCAAGCTAGTTATGATATTTTGCGCAAAGGCACTAATCATGGCAAAGCCGAGCGTGAACTAAAAAAACTCGATAAAAATAACTACCAAGTCACTTACCACAGCGATATTGAATGGATGATTTTCTCTGACTCACGTCAAGAGTCATCAACCTTTAGCTTTATGAATGATAAAGTAGAGCCTATTGATTACACGATGATCCGCACAGGCACTGGGCCTGACAAAAAGTATGAAATTAACTTTGACCGTCTAACCAAAACTGTTACCAGTAACACCAGCGATTACCCGTTAAAATGCCAATGGCATGATAACTTCCAAGATGGTATTTCTTATCAAGTACAAGTTCGTGAAGGTCTTAAAAAAGGCAAAACCAGCTTCTCGTTTCCGTTGGTTGATAAAAAAGGTAATTGCCGTGACTACGACTTTGAAGTGGTAGAAACCGAAATGATTTCTCTGCCTATAGGTAATGTAGAAGCAGTGAAAGTTAAACGCTTATACGATAACGATAAACGCCAAGCTTTAGCCTGGTTTGCCCCAGAAATGGATTACATGCTAGTGCGCATGTGGAAGGGTGAAAAAGGTGTGGAGCAGTTTGAAGTGCAAATGAAATCGTTTACCGTGATCAACCCACCTGCTTTACCTGCAGAAGTGAAAAACGAAATAACACCAGAGTAAATTGCTTACAAGATGCAATACGAAAAGCCCAAGTGTGATAACAATAACTTGGGCTTTTCATTTTAATACTTAAATTTAAAACTTTAAGCTGGGTTTCATTTCACTCTACCCAAACTACATTAATTCACCCATTTTAAATAACGCAAACTCTCCTGGCTGCATTTTTTGCCAGCGCTCATCATTAGTTAATGGCCTTGTTGCTATAACCGTTACTACATCGTTTGGTGTGGTTTCTTGTTGAAAGTCGACCACCATGTCAGCATCAATCAATGTAGCTTTACCAAATGGCGCACGGCGCGTTATATAATGTAAGTTATTAGTACAATACGCTAAAACAAATACACCATCGGTCAATAACATATTAAATACGCCCTTTTCACGCAGTGTATGCGAAAGCTTGGCGGCATATCTAAAAACCGACGCCATATTACTTGGACGCTTTGGGTATTTTTCGCGAATTTTGTCAAGTAACCAACAAAAAGCGAGTTCACTGTCGGTGTTTCCCACAGGGCGATAATACTCTGGTTTTAAATCGTGATAATTTGAAAGCTGCCCATTGTGTGCATAGGTTATTTCGCGCCCCCACAACTCTCGGGTAAACGGATGAGTGTTTTCAAGACACACCCGACCACGATTCCCTTGGCGAATATGACTAATAACCGATACACTTTTAATTGGGTACGCTTTTACCAGCTTTGCTATTTCTGACTGGTAACTTGGCTCTGGATCTTTAAAGGTTCTGCAGCCTTTACCTTCATAAAAAGTAATGCCCCAGCCGTCTTTATGCGGGCCAGTATTTCCACCACGCTCCAACAACCCTGAAAAACTAAAACAAATATCCGTTGGCACATTGGCTGACATGCCAAGTAATTCACACATAAAATAAATAAACCTTTAAAAAGCTAAACATAGAATATCGTTCTATTTTTAATAAGCGTACACTGATCATCATAAGTATATTTACTTAATTAAACTTATATTACTACTAGATTAATTGATTTTTTAATGCTTATATTTTTTTATGATAAGCCAAAATAAACGATTACAGCCAAACTGTTCGTATAACATACAACGCATTGTAATAATCGTACCGATAACTACACTTTAATCTAAGTAATGTACTTGAAACTTAGCGTTACTAGCGCTACTCTAAACGAGGTGGTCTGACCTCTATTAAGGAATTAGCAATGACACTCATATTTACACTTGGTTTAATCGCACTGCTCAGCATTGCGCTTTACCACAGAGCGAGTTGGAACACAGCACTTGGTGTTTCTGCCGCAACATTATTAATTGGTACCTTTGCTGGTGCTTTTGGTTTAATTAGCTGGGTGATTTTTTTAATCATCGCAGTGCCTCTTTCAGTTACTGGTATTCGCCAGCAATACATTATCAAACCTATTTTCACCATCTTTAAAAAAGTAACACCGAGTATGTCTGACACCGAAAAGTCAGCAATCGATGCGGGTACTACGTGGTGGGAAGCGGATTTATTTTGTGGTAATCCAGATTGGAAAAAGCTTCACCAGTATCCAGTTCCAAAACTTACTATTGAAGAGCAGGCATTTATCGACGGCCCTGTTGAAGTTGTATGTAGTATGCTTGATGATTGGGAAGCTACGCATGAGCTGACTGATTTACCTCAGGATGTATGGCAATATCTAAAAGATAACAAGTTCTTTGCCATGATCATTAAAAAGGAATACGGCGGCTTAGAATTCTCTGCATTTGCACAATCGTGTGTACTGCAAAAACTAACCAGTAAATCAACATTGCTTTCGTCAATTGTTGGTGTACCTAACTCGTTAGGCCCAGGTGAGCTATTACAGCACTATGGTACTGAAGACCAAAAAAATCATTACTTACCGCGTTTAGCAAGCGGTCAAGAAATTCCATGTTTTGCACTTACCTCGCCAGAGGCGGGTTCTGATGCAAGCTCAATTCCAGACTACGGTGTAGTGTGTAAAGGGCAATGGAATGGCGAAGAAGTAGTTGGTGTAAGCCTTACATGGAACAAACGTTACATAACACTTGCGCCTGTAGCTACGGTGCTTGGTCTAGCATTTAAGTTACAAGATCCTGATGGATTATTAAGCGACGTTAAAGAGCCAGGTATTACCTGTGCACTTATCCCAACAGATACCCCTGGGGTAGAAATTGGTCGTCGTCACTTCCCGCTTAATGTGCCATTCCAAAACGGCCCTACTCGCGGTAAAGATATTTTCGTTCCACTTGATTACATTATTGGCGGCCCAGAAATGGCTGGTCAAGGCTGGCGTATGCTAGTTGAATGTTTATCGGTTGGTCGTGCTATTACGTTGCCGTCAAATTCAGCCGGTGGCATTAAAATGATTGCAGTAGCAACCGGTGCTTATAGCCGTATTCGTCGTCAATTCCGCTTACCTATTGGTAAAATGGAAGGGGTTGAAGAATCAATGGCGAAGCTTGCCGGTTATGCTTACAGCTCAGACGCTGCAGTAAGCATGTCTACAGGCGCAGTTGATTTAGGCGAGAAACCATCAGTTGTGTCGGCGATTATTAAGTACCACCTTACCGAGCAAATGCGCGATTCAACCATTCATGCAATGGACGTGCTAGGCGGTAAAGGGATCATGCTTGGGCCAAATAACTATTTGGGTCGTGGCTATCAAGGTGCACCTATTGCCATTACCGTTGAAGGTGCAAACATCTTGACCCGTAATATGATTATTTATGGTCAAGGTGCAATTCGTTGTCATCCATTTGTACTTACCGAGCTAGGTGCGTGTGAAATTGAAGACCGCGAAGAAGCGCTTAACGTATTTGATAAAGCGCTAATGGGTCACATTGGCTTTACCATGTCTAACCTAGTACGTACTAAGTGGCTTGCGCTTACTGGCGCTCGCTTTACTAGCGTGCCATACAAAGACGAAACTGCAGAGTTTTACCGTATTGCGTCTCGCTTTAGTGCATCACTTGCACTTATGTCAGACATTAGCATGGCGGTATTTGGTGGTTCTCTTAAACGTAAAGAACGTATTTCAGCACGTTTAGGCGACTTATTAAGTTACCTTTACTTAGTATCTGCAACGCTAAAACGTTACAACGACGAAGGCCGTAAAAAAGAAGATTTTGCATTGGTTCAATGGAGCTGTCAGGATCACCTTTACCACTGCCAGCGTGCACTTGCTGACTTAATCAATAACATGCCGTCGGCTCCACTACGTGGTGTTTTAAAAGTATTGTTATTCCCGTTTGGTCGTCCGGTTCGTAAACCTACCGACAAACTTGAGCACAAACTAGCGCAGTTGTTACAAGTTCCTAGCGAAACACGTAATCGTTTAGCAAGCTATGTATACCTTACAAACGAACCGCTTAACCTTGTAGGCCGTCAAGAGCAAACGCTTAAAGACGTTCTAGAAGTAGAGCCATTGTTTGAGCGTGTATGTAAAGAGAAAGGCGTAAAGCTGCCATTCTTCCAGCTTGATAAAGTGGCGCAAATGGGTTTAGAAGCGGGTATTTTAAGCCAAGCAGAAGCCGATAAGCTTGCTGCAGTTGAAAAAGATCGTCTAGACGTGATTAACGTTGATGACTTTGACCCTGCAGATTTACTTGCCGGCAAAGCAGCGCGTAATAGCAAAGCTAAAGCTAAAAAGGCAGATGCTGCTTAACTTTACTAATAAAAGCTAAGCAACACACCTGTTATAACCATCCAAACCAGCGCATAATGCGCTGGTTTTTTTTGCGCTAAGGCCTGTTGTAGTAAACACCAAACAACCCCTATTACTAGCAATAAGCAATTTGCTTGATTAAATAAAACCACAAAACCAACCAGTGCGAGTAATAATACAATTAAGCTAGGAATAAATAAGCTAACAAAGAATGCTGTTTGCTTATTCTGCATGTTAAAAAACACACTGTACTGCTGATATAGGTGACGACAATCAAATTGTAGTGAGCTACTAAATAACACCACAAAGGCAAGTGACAAAATACTGAATATAGCAGCTAAATCAGCGCGCTCTTGTAACAACACCTTGGATGCCATAAATACACATAGTAATAAAGCTCCTCGCCATATCAAAGTCCAGCTATTATGCATAAAAAATAACAGCCAAAAGCCTGTAAGTGAATTCAACTTTAGCTTAGCTGTAGCATTAAAAGGGACCATCAAGGTACTTAGCGCAAATAACAGAACAAAGCCGCTATGATAAAGCAATGGACTGACATCAAGCGGTAACGTTGCCCAAACTGCGGATAACAAAAAACCATAAACCAGCGCTATTGGCTTGTATAAACATAAAATGCCGAGCACAAATTGCAATAGTAAAAACAACCAGAAATGCGGCACTCTAAGCCACTGACTCACACTAAGATCAATCGCGATAATAAGGCTCGCAATCAACCAGCCATTGCTTAAAAGCAAAAGCTTTATATCTATAAAACCAAGCCAATACCGCTTCACCAATGTTTGTTGAAAGGCACGTTGAGCGGTGTTTTTTAT
Source organism: Pseudoalteromonas sp. meg-B1 (assembly GCF_003173795.1). Classification (GTDB taxonomy): domain Bacteria; phylum Pseudomonadota; class Gammaproteobacteria; order Enterobacterales; family Alteromonadaceae; genus Pseudoalteromonas; species Pseudoalteromonas undina. The sequence continues at coordinate 39,809 of NZ_QGQU01000004.1, forward strand.
CGCAGATTTCATTGCGCTCAACATGACACTTTGCAACAGCAAATACAGCCAAGCCATCTGTGCACCATACTGCGGTGCATCGCTGCTATCGATAATTTTTCCCAGCCCTAAAAACAACAGTAAAATCATACCAAGCATGGCAGAGCCAAGTACCACTAGAAATAACAAGCCAAAGTTTTTAAGTTGCAACAATAATTGCGTGAGTTCAGTTTTGTAAGCCTGATAACGATAATCCATAAAAGAGCGATATTGCCCGATTGATTGTTTTAAGTTTGCAATCATAACGGTATACACTCAAAGCCACGCTCAATAAATGGCGCTGGTTCATGGCAGGTGATGACTATTTTCCCATTTGGCTTATCTATTAGATATTCATCAAGCAGTACTAATAAATACTGAATACTGGCTTGATCAAGTGCTGCGCTGGGTTCGTCTAGAAGTAAATAAGGTGCATCACGCATAAGCGCTAAAATTAACTGGCATTTCTTTTGATTACCTGACGACAGCGCATCAAAACGAGTATTTAAAAATTCATTGAAATTAAACCCATCTATTATTGTCGTTGGCCAATCACAATCCAGCGTATTCACGGACAAGTTAATAATTTGCTTTGCCGTAAGAAAGTCAGGTAAAGCAATACAGTCTGAGGCTATAGCAACTTGTTTATGCGGTTCGGTTAATGCTTTTTTAGAAAATAAAATCTGCCCACTTTGGCGCGTTTCGAGCTCTGCCAACATCATCAACAACGTTGTTTTACCTTGGCCATTAGGCGCTTCAATGCATATTTTAGGTGCACAAAACTGCACACTATAGCCACTGTACAATACGTTTTCAGCAAACTGTTTATGTAACCCAATGACTTCTATCATAAATACTCCCTGATTTTGAAAGTGAATTATAACTGGTTTTCTATTTTCGTGGGCTACATGGTTTGTAACACTTTATTGCAGTTCGAATAGGCTAATTACTTGCGTTTAAAAAACGTTCGGTTAACACTAAAAGTCTATAATTATAATCCAAGGAATGTATCTATGAAAAAAGCCCTCAAATTTGCTTGTATTACCTGTGCAGTATCAATTGCATTAACAGGTTGCAGTCAATCTAATAATTCAGCCTCTACCCCTGTGGTAACTGAGCAAAAACAACAAGTAAAAACCTATAACGCTAAAACCTTTTTTGATACAACATCTATCATGGGCAGTAGCTTTTCCCCGACTGGCGATAAAGTTCTAGTTAGTAGCGATGAAAGCGGTATTTACAGCTTGTATGAAGTTGACATAAAAACAGGTAGCAAAACGCGCCTAACCAATTTTGAAGACAGCACCTACCCTATTCGCTATTTCCCAAATGATGAGCGTGTACTATTTACCAAGGACTCAGGCGGTAATGAGCGCTACCATGTTTATGTGCGTGAAGTTGATGGTTCAATCAAAGATTTAACCCCAGGGGAAGAAACCCGCGCGAGTTTTACAGGCTTTACTAAAGATGGCGGTCAGTTTTTTATTACCAGTAATCAACGCGATGCCAAGTTTATGGACTTGTATCGTGTAGATAGCAAAACCTATAAAGTCACGCCCGTTTATCAAAACACACAAGGACTAGATGTGGGCGCAATTAGCCCCGATGGACGCTACATTGCACTGTCTAAAAATAATACCAATAAAGACAGCGATACGTTTATTCTTGATACCTATAAGAAAACCCTCAAGCCGCAATTAATTTCAAAACACGATACACCAGCACAATATACGCCTGAGACCTTCTCTGTAGACAGCAAATATTTATACTACTCAACAGACGCTAAAGGAGAGTTTTCAGAGGTGTGGCAATATGAGCTCGCCACAGGCAAGCACAGCCCAGCATTAAAAGATGATTGGGACGTTAGCTTTATTTACTTTTCTAAATCTGGGCGTTACCAAGTAAGCGGTGTAAATGCTGATGCCAGCACAAAGGTCACAGTAAAAGACACGCAAACAGCGGATGAAATTGCCATGCCTAAATTACCTGCGGGAAATCTACGTGGTGTGAATTTCTCAAGCGATGAGAAAACCATGGCGTTTTATTTAAATTCAGATACCTCACCAAGCAACTTATTTGTTTGGCAAGTTGGCAGTAATGAAGCCAAGCAACTTACCAACACATTAAGTGAAGATATAGATCAAAACGACTTAGTAGAGAGCACCATTGTGCGCTTTAAAAGTTTTGATGATTTAGAAATACCGGGCGTATTATACAAACCAAAACAAGCCAGCAGCACCAATAAAGTACCTGCACTTATTTGGGTGCATGGCGGCCCAGGTGGGCAAAGCCGAACTGGTTATAGCGCAATGCAGCAACATTTAGTTAATCATGGCTATGCTATTTTTGCCGTCAATAACCGCGGTAGCTCAGGCTATGGTAAAACATTTTTCCATTTAGACGATAAAAAACATGGCACCGATGATCTACAAGATATTGTCTACGGTAAAAAACACTTACAAAGCCTAGATTGGGTCGATGCAGATAAAATCGGCATCATGGGTGGTAGCTACGGCGGCTTTATGACCGCAGCCGCGCTTGCCTTTGAACCGGAAGAGTTCAAAGTAGGTATCAATATTTTTGGTGTGACTAACTGGGTACGCACACTGAACTCAATTCCACCATGGTGGGAAAGCTTTAAAAAGGCGCTATACGATGAAATGGGCGATCCTGCCACCGATGGTGAACGTCACCGTGCTATTTCACCGCTATTTCATGCCGATAACATCACTAAGCCTTTAATGGTTATTCAAGGTGCTAATGATCCACGCGTATTACAAATTGAAAGCGATGAGTTGGTTGCTGCGGTTAAAGCTAATGGTGTGCCAGTAGAGTATGTATTATTTGATGATGAAGGCCACGGTTTTAGCAAAAAAGAAAACCGTATCAGCGCCTCCAACGCCTACCTAAACTTTTTAGATACTTACTTGAAAGAACGCTTTGGCCCACAAGGGTAATTGTAAGCCAATTTATATTAAAGCCTGCTGCGTTTTCATGTACGCAGGCTTTTTATTGCTTGGTTAATCTAGGTTCCAGTAAAGCGAGCGCCAAACCAAATACAGCAGCAAAAATACCTAAAAACTCAAACCAACTATTGCCTGCATGTGGCATAGTCCGCGAAAGCTCATTTGCAGTATAAACACGTTTACCTCCCTCAACCTCTTCAACAAATGATTCACCGACATACTCATCCATTAACTTAAAACTTGGTACCCTTCTGGCCAGCATTTCCCGATTTTTCTCATCTCTTTTTTCTCGATTCGACTCAATAATATAATTGCTCCAATGAGTAAAAACATTCAGAGGTTCACCTGTTTTGATCACACCTTGTGATTTATATTCGTAAAAGCGCTCATTGAACACATAGTTTTTATGTCCTGCATAAAACAATGCACAACCAATAGATATTAAAAACATTGCGAGATAAATAACCTTACGCTGTGTGGCTGAGCTCTTTACTGCTTTACTTTTATACCACAGCTCTACATCGGGTATTTGCATCAGTCTAACTTTATCGTGACTCGATACTAGTGGCTTCATAAACTCATCAATTGAAAGATCTAATGCTATCAATAAAGCTCTAAATATTTCATTGGAGGGAATTGATTTATCGTTTTCAAGCTTGGATAAATAACTCTGCTCTATACCCGCTTGCTGGGCAAATTCAGGTTGGCTCAATTTTTTATTATTTCTTAGCTGCTTTAATTGCTGACCTAATGTACTCATCTTAATGCTTCCTTTTTTAAAGTGAGATTAGATTCTTGGTAATTCATGCAGAGATAAGAAGCTGAATATTAAAGAATAGCCAAGAATATTAGCAGGTTAGTATAGAAGAGTCGAGCTGATAGCTGATAGCTGATAGCTGATAGCTGATAGCTGATAGCTGATAAAAAATTATGTTTGGATTTATTAATAAGGAAATTATTTATTGCTTGTTATTGAGGAAATAACAAGTGGCGGAGTGGACGGGACTCGAACCCGCGACCCCCGGCGTGACAGGCCGGTATTCTAACCAACTGAACTACCACTCCGCAGTGGTATGTGCATGGGGTAATGCACTTACTAATTTTGTTACGATATCAAATGGCGGAGTGGACGGGACTCGAACCCGCGACCCCCGGCGTGACAGGCCGGTATTCTAACCAACTGAACTACCACTCCGCAGAGATATCTTTTACTTGTCATTACTTAATTTGTTGGCGGAGTGGACGGGACTCGAACCCGCGACCCCCGGCGTGACAGGCCGGTATTCTAACCAACTGAACTACCACTCCAGCATACAAATTTTGTAATATAACAGCGTTTAAATAGTTGGCGGAGTGGACGGGACTCGAACCCGCGACCCCCGGCGTGACAGGCCGGTATTCTAACCAACTGAACTACCACTCCAGCGCGTATTTAAACTGTTATTTTTTCTTATTGGCGGAGTGGACGGGACTCGAACCCGCGACCCCCGGCGTGACAGGCCGGTATTCTAACCAACTGAACTACCACTCCATAATAAGAATATGTTTTACAACCATATGTTGTGTAAGTGTTGGCGGAGTGGACGGGACTCGAACCCGCGACCCCCGGCGTGACAGGCCGGTATTCTAACCAACTGAACTACCACTCCAGCGCATACTTACAAATTGTCGAAAATTGGCGGAGTGGACGGGACTCGAACCCGCGACCCCCGGCGTGACAGGCCGGTATTCTAACCAACTGAACTACCACTCCGCATTTTCGTTTCTGTCTGAGTCTCCCCTGACAGCGGCGTGAATAATACGAACCAGCCCCTACTTCGTCAAGGGCTTTTTTGTTTTTTTACAGGTTTTTTAGTCATCTGACATCGAAAGGTTTAAAATTTCACCTGATTTATCATTTTTTGAGCTACTTTCTGGTTCATCTGATTTTTGCTGTTCAGCTTTTTTTGACTCAACAGCTTTCTTTTTATTTAAAAAAGCTAAATTCAATTTAAGTTTTAATGGTTTGTTCTGCACAAAAACACGAATACATAACCAACCTATAAATAAAATGGCCAAATTTCCACCAACAATTAAACTAACCATTAATCCCGTGGACATTACTTTTGGTTTTACAACTGGCACAGGAATAATTTCTGGTTCGCTAACACTGGCAACTGGAATTTCTGGAATCACTTCAATCGGTCTTTCTATTTCAAATAAATAGGTTGGCAATGTAGCCATAAACTCTCGGTCATTGATTGTTGAGCCAAAAACAGAGATTTCAATGTTGTAGCGCCCCCAACCATAATCTTGTAAAGCCAGCTCTCTAGCAGTAGTGCTGTTGCTATCTAAGTAAAATACCTGCTCTTCACCATTGGGATAATAAATTTTACCTTGCATGATCACCGTATCAGGTTTTAAAAGCTCATCATCAATATTGATGGTAATGCGATGATCATCCCCCTCTTCGGTTGCTTCAACGGAGGTAAAGCTGAAAGGCGGCTCATGCACAACAATAGGATCTTGAACCACCCGCCTCTCTAATACATCAGTGGTAATATAAAGCTCAGGGCGCCACTCGCCAGGTGTGAAATTTAAGGTAAACTCACCGGTAAACACACCGTCTTTAGCGCTTTCATCGAACCCGTAGCCATCATCTTTGAATTCAGTTACTTGTTGTATGCCTGCACCAAAGTTTTCAAAGTTTTCATTATTGGTGCTCACAAAGCTTACATTAAGCGATACCGCATCTTTAAATAGGTTGGCGCGAATCGGCTCGCCATCATTTAAAATCTCACCAGTTACCTTTACAGTTTCACCCTGAAACAGAATTTTAGGCAGTGGGTCTACTTTTAGCGATAGCTCACCAATAACAACAATGCGGCTTTCTGGCATTATTTGGCCAATAACTTGCCACGGCCCAGGCATGGGATTGCGAATAACCACTAAGTCATAATTTAATTCATCGTACCAATCAAGACTAGTGTTTCTCACCGCATTGGTTGCAAAGTATTTAGTACCATCGGGTCTTACTAAAATTACGGCAGGCGATCCAGGGCGTCTAAAAAATATTAATTTTATTTCATCAATTTTGTCATCAACACGAAAACGGTTATCCAGTAACGGGATTTCATTTTGTTTACCGCTGCCTTTTAACTCTTCAACTTGCTTTACGCTGTGTGCATCGGGGTGGAAACACACGGCGATTAAAAGCAGTGAAACTACTAATAGCGTTTTCATAATAATGCCCTATTCAGCGCGCCATAAACAATGGCCGCCCTCCTTTTGTACAATGTCTAAACGCGTTTGATGTGCGCTTTGCTCTGCATCGTTAGCTGCTATAACTACCAAAGGTGCTCTGTCGCTACTTAGGCGTCTAATACCGCCTTTTTGATCTTCACTTGAGTCATCTTTGTTTTGATTTAGGTTTAGCTTTACTTGCCCCCCGGTCATTGCCAGGTAAACATCGGCTAAAATTTCAGAATCCAGTAAGGCGCCGTGTAACGTCCGCTTAGTGTTATCAACATCGTAGCGGCGACAAAGTGCATCTAGGTTGTTCTTTTGCCCTGGATGCAAGTCACGCGCCATTTTAAGGGTATCAAGCACACCACAAAAACTATGGGTGTTTTGATAGCCTTGATTTAATAACGCAAATTCATTATCCATATGGCCAATATCGAACGGCGCATTATGAATAACTAACTCAGCCCCTTTAATATAGTCAAAAAACTCTTGGGCAATATCACGATAAAGCGGTTTATCGCGTAAAAATTCATTAGTAATACCGTGAACATCGATTGCTTCTTCTTCAATGCTGCGCTGCGGATTAATGTAAACGTGAAAATTATTGCCGGTTAACCGGCGATTCATAAGCTCCACACAGCCGATCTCGATGATACGGTGCCCTTGTTTAGGGTCGATGCCGGTGGTTTCTGTATCTAAAACTATTTGTCTGCGTGCCATATCGAATTAAGCCTGACTCTGGTATCTTTCTATAATCACTTTATTGTACATAATATCAAGGTAAAACAGTGCAAAAAACCGTAGAGATTTACACCGATGGTTCGTGTTTAGGTAATCCAGGCCCCGGTGGTTATGGTATTTTTATGATTTATGAAGCCCATGAAAAAAAATTAAGCCAAGGTTATAAGCTTACGACCAACAACCGTATGGAAATGCTGGCAGCCATTGTGGCGCTAGAATCTCTAAATCGTGCCTGCCCTGTAACCCTGACTACCGATAGCCAATATGTTAAGCAGGGTATTGAGTCTTGGATCACCAATTGGAAAAAACGCGGTTGGCAAACCTCGGCTAAAAAGCCGGTTAAAAATGTCGATTTATGGAAACGTCTCGACAAGGCCTGTGCCGAGCACGACGTTACTTGGAAATGGGTAAAAGGCCACAGTGGCCAAAAATATAACGAAATTGTTGACGACCTTGCTCGTGATGCAGCCAGCGGCAACAACTTACTCGATGATGAAGGTTACCAACCGTAACCCTCTACATCATGCTATTTTTTATTTTGTTGATAATGCTGCTTTGAGGTTTGCCTAAGCCCTACCCCTTTTATTGGCGCAAATTGTGGACGAGCATGCCACTTAGGTTTGATTGGTGTAAGTGGCGCAACTCGTTTTCGTGCCACCAGCATATACACACTGCCCATAGGTTTTAAATACTGTTTGGTAAAGCTGCGCCAAAATGCAAACCGCGATAAGCGATTACCGCGCGCCAACGACGAATAAATAAAACGCTCATCGGCCACAATTTCAAATCCAAGTAAATTTAGCCAGTCTTTTACCCGTGCGGGAGTAAAAAAGCGCCCTGTCCACGGTAATTTTTGACGGCTAAACGGCAGTAACTGCGCTAAACCACAAAAGCTAAACGGATTAAAACCCGTAATGGCGATATAACCGCCTGGAATAAGGGTTCGATGAGCCTCTCGTAAAATATGATGTGGATCTGAGTGATACTCTAAACAATGGCTCATAATGCAAGCATCTATACTATGCTCGTAAAAAGGCAGTTCGTCTATATCGGCAACCACCCCCGTGTATGGGCCAAGCTCTGCAACACATACTTGATGTTTAATGGAGCTTTTACTGGTGTCTAATTCACCGCTTAAATTACCTAATTTAAGCATATGATAGCCAAACATTCGCGGTAACCAAGGCGACAATTTGCGTTCTATATCACAACGTAAATAATCACCATGCGGAAACTGCTGCCATGACAACGGTTTAGGACCTTCTTGAAAACTAAGGGCTGGTTTCATTATATAAGCTCGTTATAATATTAATTAAATACCACTTTATAGAGCAACGATACATGGTGCAAGTCAAAGCAATTAAAGCCTTTTCTGATAACTACATTTGGTGCTTAACCACCGAACAGAATAACCAAGCGTGGGTGGTTGATCCTGGACAATCAGCGCCAGTTTTAGAGCATTTAGCACAGCATAACTTAACCCTTGGCGGTATTTTAATTACCCATCATCATTATGATCATACCGATGGCGTAGCTCAATTAGTAAAGCAGTACCCTAACATCACAGTTTACGGCCCAAGTAATAGCCCATTTGAGGGAATAACAACGCCTTTAAATGAAGGTGATACAATTAGCGTTTTAAACATTCCATTTGACATTATAGCGACTCCTGGGCACACCCTAGACCATATTTGTTATATTAATGATGCACTGGCCTTTACTGGCGACACCCTATTTAGCGGCGGTTGTGGGCGCTTATTTGAAGGCAGCCCAGAGCAAATGTGGCATTCATTTAATAAGTTGCGAGTACTGCCAAGTGATTGCAAAGTATATTGCACCCACGAATACACCCAAGCAAACTTGGCCTTTGCAAAAGCGGTTGAGCCACGAAACCCCGAATTACTCGCTTACAGCCAGCAAGTAGATGAATTGCGAAAAAATGATGAAATAAGCTTGCCAAGCACCATAGGTCAAGAGCTTAAAGTTAACCCTTTCATGCGTAGCAACTTACCCAATATTACAGAGTCATTACCAAAAGAGTATTGTTTAGTTACAAAAAACAATGAACCTTGGGAAAACTTTGCTAGTCTGAGAAAGTTCAAAGATCATTTTTAAGCTAGCAACAATAATAATAATAAAACGATTAGTTAATAAACAATAAGTTAACATTTTCTAATCATATTTGTTTGGAACTTTTAACGGTCATAAGTGGCAATGTTGACTCATTATGGGTAGTATTCGCCGAGTTTTTTACCCTATGTATTGGTATTTATGAATAAATCTCCTCTTTTATTGGTCTTAGCGATGACGCTAGGCGGTTGTCAAACACTGACAACGTTAAACACAGATTCACAAAATCAAGCTCAAAACCAGCTTGAAGGCGCCAGCCCAAATGATATTAGCACTGCATTAATGATGAATGCGCAATATCAACAAGTAAACGATATTGAAGAAGAAGCCCCTGTGTTTGACGATGTTTGGGAGCGAATTCGTTACCAATTATCTATTGATATTCCACAAAATCGCCCAGTGGTCGCTGAGCGTAATTATTATGCACGTCATCAGGCATACCTAGATCGCATTTCTAAACGTGCTGAGCCGTATTTACATTTTATTGTTGAAGAAATTGAAAAGCGTGAAATGCCCATCGAAATTGCACTTTTACCCATTGTAGAAAGTGCATTCGACCCTTATGGCTACTCTCACCGTACTGCATCGGGTATTTGGCAATTTATGCCTGCAACTGGCGAGCGTTTCGATTTAAAACAAAACTGGTGGTATGACGGTCGTCGCGATATTGTGCAGTCTACTCGCGCTGCACTTGATTATCTCTCGTACTTACACAAAACCCTTGAAGGTGATTGGCTGAACGCAATTGCCGCCTATAACTCAGGTGAAGGCCGCTTGCTGCGTGCGATTAAAAAGAATCGTAAAAAGCATTTACCTACCGACTTTTGGTCACTAGATTTACCTCGTGAAACCACCGCCTACGTGCCTAAATTATTAGCTTTAGCTGATTTACTAAAACGTGCAGATGAGTTTAAAGTGTCGTGGAAGCCAATAATTAACGCACAAGTAGTCGAAGTGGTTAATATTGAGTCACAAATAGATTTAGCACTGGCTGCGGATATGGCCGATATGACCCTTACCGAACTATATCGATTAAATCCAGGATTTAACCGCTGGGCAACCGATCCTGATGGCCCACACTTTTTATTACTTCCTACCGATAAAGTAGAACAATTCACTGAAAAGCTTACCGCTACAGCGATTAAAAACCGTCTTCGTTGGCAGCAATATAAGGTCAAACGTGGCGATAGCTTGTCGGTGATTGCAGATAAATTTACCACTAGTATCAGCGCGATTAAGTCATTAAATAAGCTTAACTCAAACGTAATTCGTGTGGGTCAACAAATTTTAGTACCACTCACTGATGGTAAAATTAACAGTGAACATTTGCCTCAGCAAGTACGTGCGGCCGCTAATAAAAGTTTACGCACTAAACTTTCTCATACGGTAAAAAGTGGCGATACCCTATGGGATATTAGCCGCGAATACGATGTAACGATGAGTGAATTAGCTAAGTGGAATAAGCTGAAAAAAAATGCAGTACTGCGTTTAAATCAAAAATTGGTAGTTTATAAGTCAGCTAGCCAGCCTAAAGAGTCGACGAGTAATACTAATCGTACTATTACCTACAAAGTGCGCCGAGGCGATTCTTTAGCGCGTATAGCGTCTAAGTTTAATTTAACAGTGAGCGATATTATTAAATGGAATAACCTTGCCGGACAAAAATACTTACAGCCAGGACAAAAGCTTAAATTAAAAGTAGATGTAAGAAGTAGCTGATCCCTATTGTAATAAACTGTTAAATAAAAAAAGAGCGCATGCGCTCTTTTTTTATGCCTGCTATAAACCTTAGCCTACAATGCCTAAAGGCTGTGCTGTTTGCCATGCACCGCGAGTAAAATCGGGAATATCGATTGAGCGGCTACGCTCACTCACAGACTGGGCTGATAACGGTGAAATAACCGACCACGCTGCGCCATCGTAAACGTCCTGATCCAGCGGTTCGCCATTTCTTAGGCAATAAATCATCCGCCAAAACATTAAAAAGTCCATGCCTCCGTGGCCGCCATTGCGCTGTGCTTCTTCACCCATTTTAATCCATAGGGGATGGTCGTACTGCTCATACCATGCGCTCATATCATAATCCCATTCATGAAAACTTTTAGAACCACCATTTTCAAGTGCAATACGATTAGGGAAACCGGCAAACACCCCATTCGTGCCTTGGATTAAGTTATGTCGAGAGTATGGCCGAGGGGTTGTTGTATCGTGCTGTACCATAATACTGCGCCCCTTGAGAGTTTTAATCAGTGTCGTGTTCATATCACCGGCAATATAATTAAGCTGATTACGGGAATGATCCGCTGCAAATTCGCGTTGTGCATACGCGCTTCTACCCAGCGAAGGAGAGCTCATTGAGGTTAAAAAATCAAACCTATCGCCACGATTTATATTCATATATTGCGATACAGGGCCTAATCCATGGGTCGGGTATAAATTACCATCACGTTTTGCATGCCATTGCGTTCGCCATGAGCCTGTTTTGTGCTCAAGCTCTTTCATTTGCCAACGAAGCTCATGAATATAGGCCGCTTCGCCATGTAACAGCTCCCCAAATACACCTTGGCGCACCATGTTTAATACCATTAACTCGTCGCGACCGTAATTCACATTTTCCATCATCATGCAATTTTTTTGAGTACGTTCGGCGGTATCTACAATCTGCCACATTTCGTCAACAGTCAGTGCCAGGGGCACTTCAACAAAAGCATGTTTTGCGCTGTTCATAGTATCGATAGCCATAGGTGCATGCCATGCCCAAGGAGTAGAAATAATGACTATATCTATGTCTTGTCGTTCAAGCATTTGTTGATAGGCCCGCTCACTGCCAGTATATAACGCCGGCTTAGCTACCCCTTTATCAACTAAATAATTGGCAGCGCGCTCTAACACCTCAGTGTGCGTGTCACAAATAGCGACTATTTGCGTACCTTCTATATGACTCATACGCTTTACATGTCCATAACCGCGCTGACCCACACCAATAAAGCCCACTCTAACCACATCCATTTTGGGCGCGACTAAACCAATAACGCTGCGCCCTTGCTGTTTTGGTGCGCTTGCATTAGCACTTCCACTTGATGCACAACCACTCACTACACCTGCAGCTGCGGCAACACTGGCTGCTTTTAAAAAGTCTCGACGATTAAATTGCTTCATTGCTTTATCCCTTTTGTTATTATTTTAACTTACCTAAAGGCGATGAACGGGTAAATAGGTGAAGAGGTAAGCGACATAAAAATAAGGTTAAAAGAGATAAAAATTCGCATTTACCGGTTACTTGGGGTTATAGTCGAAAAAAATTATTATTTTAAGTAGTTATGTCTTATATAAAAATCACTGCACTTTTTTTAGCTATTGCACTAACGGGTTGCTCTGAGCCTACAACGCCAGCTTCATCTCTTGAAAACACACCTGGTGTTAGTTTAAATAATCTTAAACAGCATATTAAAACCTTAGCGTCAGATGACTTTGAAGGACGCGGCCCGCTTACCTTAGGTGAAGTTAAAACCGTTGGTTATTTAAGTGAGCAATACCAAGCAATGGGGTTGTCTGGCGCGTATCAAGAGAAGTATTTACAGCCAGTTAAAATGGCCATGCTAACTGCAGATCAAAACATGCAATTAAATATGGGGAAGCTTAGCTTTATTGCAGGTAAAGACTTCACCGCCCGTACAAAGCAGTTACAGCCGATTATTGATGTCCGCAATAGCGATATTGTATTTGTTGGTTATGGGATTAACGCGCCAGAATATAACTGGAACGACTATGCCAATGTTGATGTAACCGATAAAACCGTTATTGTGCTGGTGAACGATCCGGGCTTTGCCACCCAAGACGATACACTATTTACAGGCAATGCCATGACCTACTATGGCCGCTGGACTTATAAATATGAAGAAGCCGCGCGCCGAGGTGCAAAAGCGGTATTTATTGTTCATGAAACAGCCCCAGCCGCATACCCTTGGGGCGTGGTTGAAAGCTCAAACACGGGCACTAAGTATAGCTTGATGGACAACAACCTTAATGCATCTGAACTGCCAGTTATGGGCTGGTTAACACTTAATGCGGCTGAACAAGTATTCGCATCGGCAAACTTAAATTATCAACAATTAAAGCAACACGCATTAAGTAAGCAATTTCAAGCCAAGGAATTGAACTTAAAGGCGAACCTTGCATTTAAAAATGAAGTGTCACACGCTAAATCACATAATGTGGTTGCACAAATTACAGGCAGTGAAACCCCTGACGAATACGTTATTATTAGTGCCCATTGGGACCATTTTGGTACTAAACAAACCGACAGTGGACCTAAAATTTATAATGGCGCAGTCGATAATGCTTCAGGCACCGCAGTAACACTTGAAATAGCTCGCATTATGAGCAAGATGCATCAGCAAAAGCCATTTAAACGCTCAATCCTGTTTGCTAACTTTACTGCCGAAGAAACAGGTCTAATTGGCTCAGAAGAATTTGCCAATGGGAACATGATTGCCACCAAAAAAATGGTCGGATTATTAAATATCGATGGTATGAACGTGCTCGATGAAACCGATTATATTTTGCAATACGGTAGCAACTTATCCGAAATGGAGCATTACTTAGCAAGCGCGGCTAAAGCACAAGGACGCGTGGTAAAAATGGATCCTCGCCCACAAAATGGATTGTTTTTTAGATCAGATCATTTCTCACTCGCTAAACAAGGCGTGCCAAGTTTATTGTTTATGAGCTTAGGTGATACCGACCCTGACTACATCAGTCATAAATACCATAAAGAAGCCGACGACTATTCAGATACATGGTCATTAGCTGGTGCAAAACAAGATATCGAGCTGGTTATAGATATAGCCAGTCAACTTGCCAATAATGGCGACTGGCCTAAGTGGACAAGCGAGTCTGATTTTAAAGCCAAACGTTTAGAAGATAAGTAAATAAAAAAGCAGCCGAGAAATTATTCGGCTGCTTTTATCTGTATCGTTAAAGATTGTGCATGTTTGTTACTGAACTTTAGCAAATTCTTGTTTAGATAATTCACCATTCCCGTCAGTATCTAAGTCATCAAATAATTTAGCTAATTGTGAATTAGCTTGTGCTTCAGACTGGCTAATAACGCCGTCGCCATCAAAATCAAAAGAATCAAAGTCAACCGCAGCAAAAGCGGCAGAAGACGAAGCAAGTGCAATTAAAGCAAGCGTTTTAGTAAATGTTTTCATAATAAATCCTTAGCTTAATAAAAAAGTGGGTAAGAAATCCTTTTCAAAGATCCTTAGGGAATTATAAAGTTAGTATGCTGAAAATTCGTCTTTAGAAAGTTCACCATTGCCATCTACGTCCAGCTCTGCAAACTGCTCCATAAGTTCGGCCGCAACCGATGCTTCAGCTTGGCTAATTGCGCCACTACCATCTACATCAAGAGTTTCAAAGTCTGTGCTGGCAAATACTGCAGATGAAGAAGCAAGTGCCATAAGTACAAGAGTTGACTGTAATTTTTTCATAATATTAATCCTTCAAAGTATGCAATGTTTGGGTATAAATTAATTAACTCAACGCTACAACCGTACATCCTAGTTATTCTCTTTCATAGGCTCCCTTGCCTATTTAGGTTGTCTTTGGCAACTCAGAATATGTAATAGCGTTGAGCATTGGCCTTTTAAGCCTTAGAAAATTCTGCTTTAGAAAGCTCGCCGTTTTTATCCGTATCAAGCTCTGTAAACTTACTCATAAGTGAAGCGTCTACTGATGCTTCAGCTTGGCTTATTGCGCCATTACCATCCACATCCAGTGTGTCAAAATCTGTTGCAGCAAACGCCACAGATGAAGAAGCAAGTGCCATTAATACCAGTGTTGATTTAAATGTTGTCATAACGTAATTCCTCCATTGGGTTGTAAGGTTAAGCGTTAAGCTTAATCACTTTTTGCTAAATACAGCTTAGGTATTACAACTTCGATGCCATGTTTAATTTTTTATTTATAAACAATAAGTTAAAAATAAAAATGTGATTTTTACTTAAAAATGCCCAACATTTTGTTGCTCTTTTGCAACAGCTACTTTTAACTAAAAAAATACCCATTAAAATTCAACAACTTAAATCATCTAAAAAAGACACACCTATCTTCAATTCAAAATAAAACAATAAAACTGAGTCGCTATAGAGATAAATCGCCACTGAACAAATTAACAACGCGAAATTAAACAGGTTAAATTAAATAGATAACAAATTGAAAATAAACAACTTAAATTGATTTGTAGAAAAATATAAATTAATTTTTTTAACGGGGAGAGAAAAAGCAAGGATTTGTCGCCGTATGGCGAATAAATATTTAAAGTAAGGAATGAATCTCGTGCGGGATACTAATTTGATATCACTCATACCCACTTATTTGGGCATGAGTACAAGCGGTCACTTCCAGCCTTGGCGCCACCTTTGTTCATCTTTTAAATCGCGCCACTGAATAGGATATTGATTTTTTGACATCACCGCTTCAGTGATACATTCAATCACATTAGCGTCTTCATCAAATTCTACCTCAACAATAATAAAGTGCTTTTCTTTATTAATAGCTGGGATGGCAGTCCATTTACTATTTAGCAGTTTTTTAGGGTTTAATTTATTCATACTACACCTTTTATGTTTTCTGCTTGAGAATACGCATCAGGGATACGTTTAGTTTTATTAAAAAACCAAAAACTTCCCTTTAAACATTTGTATTTAGCAATGAAAAGCATATTCTCCAGCATCAAGCGAAAGTAATTCAATAGCCGCATTTTCACCTATACTTGGCGTTTCACGAGTTCAAGCGGGGGAAATCACTGTTTTAGCGCAAGGAGAACCGTCTTGTCAATTCAGGGTCAGAGGCCTGTTCGCTGCTACCTTAATATACGCTGGATAATTAATACACCCCGTTACCCACAGTAATGGCTACTTGATTGCTATGACTGTTTACTTCGGCTCATACAACCAAAACCAATAAATAATAGCGACAATAAGTAAAACGCCTAATAAATTAATTAATAACATAATTAAATCCCCTATAAATAAAGTTACGAGTTACTGGCTTTAAAATAACGTAATCGGTTTGCATTAGTGACTACAGTAAGCGATGATAAAGCCATTGCCGCGCCAGCTACGACTGGGTTTAGTAGTAAACCAAAAAACGGATACAACAGCCCTGCAGCAATCGGAATACCCGCAATGTTATAAATAAACGCCCCAAACAAATTTTGTTTAATATTAGTTATGGTTGCGCCACTAATTGCAATGGCATCTGCAAGACCATGAAGTGAGCCTCGCATCAGCGTTATATCCGCACTTTCAATAGCTACATCTGTGCCAGTGCCAATGGCAAATCCAACATCGGCTTGTGCCAACGCTGGCGCATCATTTATACCATCACCAGTCATGCCTACAATTTCACCTTGAGATTGACGTTTAGTCACTTCACTGGCTTTATCATCTGGCATTACTTGCGCTATAAAGTCTGTAATACCGACTTTGCTGGCAACGGCTTTAGCGGTCGCTTGGTTATCGCCTGTCAGCATAACCACCTGCATACCTTTATTTTGTAAGCGTTTAATGGCCTCAGCTGAGTCTTCTTTTATTGGGTCAGCAACTGCGATTATGGCATGTAATTGATTGCCAATAGCAAAGTACATCGGCGTTTTAGCAGCCTTGGCAAGCTGCTCGGCTTGAGGTATTGCCTCTGCAATATCTATATTGTGGCTTTTCATCAGTGCCTGATTGCCAAACAATAGGCTTTGCTCATTAATGGTACCGATCACACCTTGCCCAGTGATAGCATTAAAATTACTGACTTTTTCAAGGGTAATATTTTGGTTTTTAGCATAATTAACCATGGCTTCGGCTAATGGATGCTCAGAACTACTTTCAAGACTAGCTGCTAACTTTAGCACCTCGGTACTGTCGCTTTGGTTGAACGTAACCACATCGGTCACGGTTGGCTTACCTGCGGTTATAGTGCCTGTTTTATCTAAGATCATGGTGGTGATTTTAGCTGTTGTTTGTAGCGCTTCACCGTTACGAATAAGTATACCTGACTGAGCAGCTTTACCTATGCCGACCATAATTGACATCGGTGTAGCTAAGCCAAGTGCACACGGGCAAGCAATAATTAAAACTGTGGTTATTGCAACAACCGCATAAGCAATACTCGGCTGTGGGCCAAAGTTAAGCCATGCTAAGCCTGCTAGCACCGCAATAATCATCACTGTGGGTACAAATATGCCTGAAATAACATCAGCTAAGCGTCCAATTGAGGGTTTAGAGTTTTGTGCACGTTTAACCATATTAATAATATTCGCTAAGGTGGTTTCGCTGCCTATATGGGTTGCTTTAAACAACAAAGTACCACTTTTATTAATACTGCCAGCAACAACCTTGTCACCCTCACCTTTATTAACCGGCATCGGTTCACCTGTGAGCATTGATTCATCCAGTGTACTGCTGCCTTCAATAACATCTCCATCGACTGAAATTTTCTCTCCAGGGCGGACACGAATCAAGTCACCTTTAATAACTTGGCTTATAGCTACATCTTGCTCTTGGTTATCTCGGATCACCCGTGCCGTTTTAGGCTGTAAACCAATTAAGCGTTTGATCGCCTCAGAGGTACGCCCTCGCGCCTTTACTTCAAAGGCTAAGCCAAGACTTATTAAGCCTATGATCATTGCTGAGGCTTCAAAATAAACATGTCTAGCCACCTCTGGTAATAGACTTGGCATGCTCACCACCACCATTGAATATAGCCAGGCTGTTCCCGTACCAAGCGCAATCAAGGTATCCATATTCGCTGTATGATTTTTAAATGACTGCCATGCGCCAGTATAAAATTGCTTACCCGACACAATCATTACGACCAACGTCATCATTCCAACAATAAACCAGCCAATACGCTGGGCATTGCTAGTGACACTCATATCAAAGATTAATCCATAAAGCATTAATGGCGCCCCCAAACCCAATGCCAATAGCATATTGCGCATAAGTTTTTTGTAGTACGCGTTATCAGCTTCGGCTTTTTCATCTAGGGCGTCTTGTTGAGAATCACTGTTCATAGGTTTAGCTTGATAGCCAATATCAGCGACAGCGTGCATTAGCTCCCCAGCCTTAGCCGAACCTTCTACTTGCACAGTTCGATCGGCAAAGTTCATTTCAACGCGCTGCGCACCCTTTACATTTTTCAGTGCTTTCTCTATTTTAGCCACGCAACTGCCACAATTTGCGCCTTCAATCATAAAGTTTTGCGTGGTGGATTGATTACTCATAACGCTTCCTTAGTATTTTTAACTTCAGAGATTGGATCAACAAAGGTCTCTATTAAGCTACATATATCTGCACTTACAGCCCCATCAGGCGATTTATCCCACTGTTTAACCGCTGCTTGCATTCGCGTGCGTAATTTAAGTGTTTCTTGAAAGTGCTGCTCTGTTTCCTCTAGTCGCTTTGCTATTAATTGTCGTGTGAGCGGACAAGGGCACTGCCCTTGCTCCGACTGTGCAATAATTTGTTGAATATCTTTTATTGAGAAACCGAGTTGACGCGCACTAATGATAAACTTTAAACGTTGCTGATCGGCTGCGGTATATTCTTGATAACCATTGAGCTCACCACGAATAGGATTAAGCAGCTTTATTCGCGTGTAATGACGAACTGTGTCTTGGGTCACGCCCATAGTATTGGCTAATTGCTTTACGTACATCATTAAACCTCTGGCTGGCTATGTAATGACAACATAATAAACCTATGTGTAACACATAGGTCAACAATTAATTAAGCATATGGCTGGGAGTGCGAAAGAAAGTTAAGATAAGAGCAGCCACAATATGTGACTGCTAAATTTGAGAGTTACTATAGTGCTTAGTTTGCTTTGCTTCGAGATTGCTTAAGTGCTTCACCAAGCTCACCCGCAATTGCTTGAATTTCAGGCATAGCGTCTTGTACTAAGGCTTGTGACATTTGCATTGATTCTTGCATTACTTGTGGCATTTTCTTCAAAATAGCCTGCCCTGACTCTGTCTTATAAAAAGCTAACATGTCGCTAATTTCTTGTTCAGTAAATTGTTTATCGTAGAGGTTAATCATCATCGGCTGCATTTTTTGCCAGCTCATTTTTGTTTTTAATACCTCGGTCATATCAGCATAATATTTGTCGAAAATTGCTTTCTCATCTGGCTTTACGCCCATTTGCACTGACATATTTTGCATCATGTCCTCAACTTGCGCATACATAGAGTCAACCATGGCATCCATGTTCATCACTTCTACCAGCTCATCAATTTTTTGCTGTTTGGCAGTTTGCGCTGCAAGGTTAGTTGAAAAAATTAAAAGTGAAAGCAGTATTACCTTACCCATATTAATATCCTTTTTGTATTTGAATTAGCGTCATAATCACATGTTCAACAAGTGTTGTAAATGGGGACAACTAAAAAACGAAAAAGCCGAATAACAGGTGTTTATTCGGCTTTTAATCGTTTATTCCCAGAGCTAATCTTTTTCGATATTATCGAGCCCTTTCGTTCCCTCTTTAGCTTTAAGCTTATGATGAATAGCGGTTTTAATCAGCATATAGCCACTAATAGGTGCAGTGATTAATAGAAATATAGTGATTAATATTTCTTTTACACTTAAGCCACTGACTGAATTAGCAAAAAATACCATAGCAGCGGTAAGTATACTCGCCATACCTAAAGTGGTGGCTTTTGTTGGCCCATGTAAACGCATAAAAAAGTCAGGTAATTTAATTAAACCAATTGAGCCAATTAAAATAAATAACCCGCCTAACAGCAGCAATATTGATACGATCCATTCACTTATCATTTTAATACCTTACTCAATTATGTCGCCACGAAGTAAATACTTACATACAGCTACCGTACTTATAAACCCAAGCATGGCAATAAGTAAGGCTGCTTCAAAGTACAGCCCCGTGCCCATGCTAATGCTATATAAAATAATCAGTGCAATCACGTTAATGTACATAGTATCGAGCGCTAAAATACGATCCGGTACTGATGGGCCAATAATAAGTCGCCATAGATTAAGTAATAACGACAATCCAACCATTGAAAAAACAATCAGTAATACTGTATCTAACATTGAAATATCTCCTTTAGGGGAGCTTCGTAACGTGCTTTTATTTGTTTAATAAGCGCTTGCTCATCATCTAAATCTAACACGTGAATTAATAAATAACGCTGTACCGGTTCATCGTCTTCATTAAGCGATTTAATCAGCGGGTAAACCTCGGCACTTACCGTACCCGGCGTTAAAGACACGCAGCTTGCTAAAATAGTAATTGGCATTTCATGCATTAAATCTATAGGCACTTTAACAAAGCCTGGACGCAGATTTTTTGAAGGGCCCAGAATTAATAATGCCACTTGCAAGTTAGCCACTATAATATCGTAAAGTACGATTAGTAATTGCTTAAGTGCTAGCCCCGGCTTTAATATCAGCGGTTGCGGGTCTCTAAACGACATACTAAATAACGGTATTAGCAACGCGAGTAGCGCCCCTAATATAATATGCCCTACCGACACACTGTTATTTAACAAGAGCCATACTATAAATAAAAATAGACTACGAAACGGCGTAGGTAACCAACCAAAACGAGCTTGTAAGCGCATTACATACCTCCCTTAAGTACCGCATTAATACCACCACTAATGTCGTGAAGCTGTGTTGCCGCCTCGAGGGCGTACTGTGTTGCCACGTCACCAAAAATAACCAGTAGTATTGAACTTGCCAATAAACCAACTAACACGGTCACTTGTAGCGGGTGGGCATTGGCAGCATCGCTAGCATCACCTGTTTTGTCTTTTCGTTCCCAAAACAAACTAGTACCCGCACGTGATATAGCTACAATTAGCGCTAAGCTCATAATTAAGTAAACAGGCCAAAATACCAGTGCTTGTTCGCTATTTAAGGTCGTTTTTAAAATCCAAATTTTGCCAACAAAGCCCGAAAAAGGTGGCATACCAATAACGGTTAAACCGGCAATAATAAAACACGCCCCTAATAAAAATGGTTGTTTTACTGCACGACCTCCAACTAATCGATCACCAGCTTTACCTCGTTGTGTTGCAATTAAATCAGCAAGTAAAAATAGCGCCGCTGTCACTAACGTTGAATGCACTAAATAGTAAAGCAATGCAGCGGTGGCATTTATGTTTTGGAGTGCGACTAATGCCACCAACGTCCCTACAGAAACCAGTACTAAATTAGCGGTAAGCTTACGTAAATCTTGTGCGGCTAACACCCCTATTGCGCCAATCACTATGGTGGCAATAGCCAGCGCCCATAACCAAGACTGCGCCATATGCTCAAGCTCGCCAGCTTGTTCACCAAAAATAACCGTGTATACACGTAAGGTTGCGTAAACACCGACTTTGGTCATAATAGCGAATAATGCAGCAACCACAGGTGTGGCACTTGAGTAGGCGTTTGGTAACCATAAATGCAATGGTAATAACGCACTTTTAAGTGCAAATACAACGAGTAATAATAACCCGCCCGCTTTTGCTAAATAAACGTCGTCACCACTTAGCTGCGGTACTTTATTGGCCATATCAGCAATATTTAAGGTGCCTAATACTCCGTATAAAATACCTAAACCAATTAAAAATACGCTTGAACCTACTAAATTTAAAATAACGTAATGCAGAGCAGCGCGCGTTTTGGGTTTACCGCCACCGTGCATTAACAGCGCATAAGAGGCAATTAATAACACTTCAAAAAATACGAAGACGTTAAATAAATCCCCTGTTAAAAATGCACCATTTACCCCTAATATTAAAAAATGGATTAAAGGGTGAAAAAAGCTACCTTGTTCATCATCACCAGCACAGCCATATAAAGCCACGCCAACCCCCAAAAAGGCGGTTAAAGTGACTAACAAGGTCGAGAGCATATCTGCAACAAGTACAATACCAAATGGCGCAGACCAGTTACCTATTGCATAAACAATTATACCGTTATCTTTAACCTGAATTAGCAGTAATACTGTGACTGCAAAGGTTAGAATAGCCATTAAGCTAGACATAAATCGGCGTGCAAATAAGCTTTTGCCACACGGTGGAAGCAACAAAATAATTGCCGCTAACATTGGCAGTAAAATAGGCAAAGATGCTAAATGCTGAATCATTTTCTCTCCTTGCGTTTATTTTTAGTTAGGGTGCCATCAACATGGTCGTTGCCTAAATCTGCTCGGCCACGAATAGATAAAATAACCACAAACGCAGTCATCGCAAATCCAATTACAATGGCTGTTAACACTAAGGCTTGTGGTAGCGGGTCAGCGTAATCAGCGCCAGTCCCTAGTACCACGGCTTTATTAATTGTTAAGCGCCCTGATGAGAATAAAAACAAATTAACCGCGTAAGAAATCATTGTCAGCCCCAGTACCACTGGGAATGTACGCGCTCTTAGCAATAAAAACACGCCACAGGTGACTAACACGCCAACGCAAGATGCGTATAACAGTTCCATTAAATATTTACCTCTTCTTTCTCTGCGTTCGCGGTCATATTACCTAAGCTCGCAAGGATCATCAGCGTAGCGCCAACAACAGTTAAGTACACGCCCAAGTCAAATACAATGGCGCTGGCAAGCTCTGTTTTACCAACAAACGGAATATCAAAGTAATCAAACCAGGTAGTTAAAAATGGCTTGTCAAAGAACCAACTTCCCACACCTGTAAACATGGCAATAGCAATACCTGATGCAATAATTTTCCGATAGTTAACATCAAAGCGTTCATTTATCCACGCAGTACCATGCGCCATATATTGTAAAATAAAGGCAATAGAAGTTACGAGGCCTGCTATAAAGCCTCCTCCAGGTAAGTTATGACCGCGTAGGAAAATATAAGCAGACACTAATAGCGCTAACGGCAGTAAGCTTTGAGAAATACAAGCCAATAAAATAGGATGGCGATCTTTAGACCATGGACGTCCTTCACTATCGCTCGCTGGCATATAAAGTGGAATTCTTGATAACAGTTTAAATATGCCCAGTGCGGCAATACCTAGTACGGTAATTTCACCTAAAGTATCAAAGCCCCTAAAATCAACCAAAATAACGTTAACTACATTAGTACCACCACCGCCTGTTTTGGCGTTAGCAATAAAGAACTCAGAAATTGAATCAAGCGGACGAGTCAGTAAGGCGTAACAAATACTGGCAATAATGATCCCCACGGTAGAGGAGATAACCACATCACGTAAAATACGCAATGAGCTTGACTCTCTTGGCGTGCTTTGAGGTAAGAAAAACAGTGCCAACATTAATAGTATAATAGTGGCTACTTCTACAGTAAGTTGCGTTAAGGCCAAGTCAGGCGCTGAAAAACGGGTAAACGCCACCGACACCATTAATCCCACAATCGACAGCATTAATAACGACACCATTCGAATTCGATGCCAAATAACGGTAGCAATTGCACCTATTATGAGTAGTCCTGCACCAATTGCGTTTTGAATATCAACCGGGGTATTAGGCACGCTACCAGCTAGCTGCTTCATTTCAAATAATGGCCAACCAGAGGCAAGTAATACAACGCCTAACATTATAAATACATAACGTTGTAATGAGCCATTTTCTGTTGATTGGATTTTGTTTTGACACCAATTGACCACTACCGCTAAAAAACGCTCGAAGATTTTTTTAGCGTTAAAAGGAGGTAACGACGCTTGGAACTGGAACAAGTACTTTCGATTAACGTAAATAAATAAACCACCAATTACCGCCATACCACTCATAAGTAGAGGTAAATTGAAACCATGCCAAATAGTCAACTTGTACTCGGGCATAGCTTGACCAAGTACAGCCAGCGATGCGGCTGATAAAATACCGTCAACGACAAAGTGTGGAAAAATACCCACTAAAATACACAGTACCACTAAGATCTCTATAGGCACACGCATATAACGCGGCGCTTCATGAGGGGTACGTGGTAAATCAATTGGCTCACCATTAAAGAACACGTCATGAATAAAGCGTGATGAGTACGCCACCGACAACGCACCCGCTACAGTTGCCAGCACCGGAATTAGCCACGACATAGAGCCAAGCACTTGCTGATGTAGTGTCTCAGCAAAGAACATTTCTTTTGATAAGAAACCATTTAACAACGGTACACCTGCCATAGCGGCAGCAGCCACCATCGCCAAGGTTGCCGTATAAGGTAAGTAGCGCCACATGCCATTGAGTTTGCGCATATCACGAGTCCCGGTTTCATGATCAATAATGCCGGTTGCCATAAATAACGACGCTTTAAACGTCGCGTGGTTAATAATATGAAAAATAGCGGCAACGGTTGCAAGCTGTGTATCCAGACCAAGTAATAATGTAATTAAACCCAAATGACTAATCGTTGAATAGGCTAACAAGCCTTTTAAATCATGTTTGAATAACGCGATATAAGCGCCAAATAATAACGTGGTTAAACCGGTCAAACCGACTAATAAAAACCAAGTATCGGTACCCGCTAATGCGGGATAAAAACGCGCAAGTAAAAAGATACCTGCTTTTACCATGGTGGCAGAGTGTAAATACGCACTTACCGGCGTAGGTGCAGCCATAGCGTGCGGTAACCAAAAATGAAATGGAAATTGTGCAGATTTAGTAAAAGCACCCAGTAAAACTAATACCAGTGCTAATTCATATAAGTCGTGAGATTGAATAATCGCTTTGCTAGCTAAAATGGTGTCTAAGTCGTAACTTCCAACAATATCGCCTAACAACATTAAACCACCCAGCAAGGCTAAACCACCTGCGCCGGTTACTGCTAATGCCATGCGCGCCCCCTTGCGCGCCTCTGATTTGTGCCACCAGTAACTGATCAGCAAGAACGAGCTAATACTGGTTAGCTCCCAAAATACCCATAACTGAATCACATTGTTTGACATAACAATGCCCAGCATGGCGGTCATAAAGAACATTAAGTAGCTAAATAGCTTTGGCAGCGAATCATTTTGACTTAGGTAATAACGGGCATACAAAATAACCAGCAGCCCTATTCCTAAAATCATAAATAAAAACAGTAAACTCAAGCCATCTAAGCGTAAGGAAATATCTAACCCTAAGGCTGGTATCCACTGTGCGCTAAAACGAATGGTTTCTCCCGCGAGAACCGCAGGCGCATGATAAAGTGTAATTGCAAGCGCGGCTAAAGGCGCAATAGCCGTTAGGCTCGTTGCCTGATTTCGAGAAAGTTTGCCGGTGCATGCAGAAATAACACTGCCTAATAAGGATAACAGGGGTATCCAGAGCAAAGTCATAATGAAGGGCCTTTTTGAATCATAAAGTTTATCAATTCGCTACTTGTTATTATTAAATACCAAAGTGACTTGGGTATACGTTTTATGTCTGTTTTTTAACAACATTAATACGTACAGTTATACTGATAAACGCAGTTTTTGTCTATAGAAAGCGCCGCTAGCAGGATAATAATCAAACAAAAATGCCTATAAATTCATGAACTGAAGTAAAACAAGCTTAGCTTTTAAACAGTTTACGGCAGAGTCTATAACCACTAAAATCGTGCAAATAGATCAGCATTGAGTGCTATATGGGTCTGCCACAAAATACGGTATTGCGCTGATAGCCCTAACTGTTGATATTGCATAATTGACCACTGTGCACTGGGCTTATAAGCAGTGCCACCTTGTTGGCAACTTTGGCTTTTGTGCCACCCTTTGGGAGCATCTGATTTTTTTGCAATAAATAAGTTAGGAGCAACAAACCCATCAAGCTGACATAACCACGCTTGCTTTTTTGCTGGTAAAGCGTACTCATCTTCAAAGCCATTAAAGTGCATTAATTCATGCAAAAAAACCGCGTAGCTAGCCTGTGAATTAATATGCATTAAACCATTTTTTACACTGGCAGTACCTTGTTTGGGCATCATAACGGCAAAATCGAACCCAGTGGGAAGGCGCTTTTTAAGCGATGATTGTTGCCAATTGCACACAGCACGGGAGGATTCAGTACTATTGCAACTAATTGCATTACCCACATAAACTGGTTTTGAAAAACAAAAAGTATTGAGACTCGGCTCTGGGTTTTGAAAGTACGCGTTACGAAATTGATTGAGCCTGTATAAACCATCACGGTGATCGCTCAACATTAATACATTAAATGTACACTGCTTTTGTATCTCAACTTGCTCGTTTGCAAGTAAAAACCCTAACTTATCCATGAATGATGCACTCAATGTTTCTATGGGTGCTTGTTGCTGTAATTGCAGATGATAAAAGATATCGCCTTTAGGAAGCTTATTTTGATTTTTTAGTAGCGCTAAATCCTGCCAACGCTGTTGCGAAAATAACGAGTCGGCGAGTTTTTTTTGCTGTGCTCGTGTAATTTTATCCAAACTTGCTTGCCAAAATAGTTTAGCCGTTTCAGTTTGATTATTGCTTAATAATGACAACCCATAGCCATATTGAGCATCCGCTATTTTATTGCGAGCTAAGGTTGCTAAGGCTGTGGTGGGTAATTGTAATATGTGGTTTGCAAAGTAACGAGGGAATTGCCAATAACTGTCAATCACATTGGCCTTGGCATGTAATACTTGCCAAAAGCCAATGCTATTTTGTTTATTACTCGAGCCACTAATAACGCTAGCGCACAGTAATAAAGCACTTAGTTTTAAATAATTAGCCAGCGCTTTCACTGGCCATCAACTCAAGCTCTAAACGCGCATACTTATATTCTATAAATTCATGTACGTTCGTTGCTAGCGCCAATTTAAAGTAATCTGTGGCAATTGAGAGCTCACCTGCGGCCTGGTGCTGTTTAGCTAAGTAAAAATAAGCTTCACATAAACGCTGAGCGTATTCTTGTTGTGAACTTACACCATCGGCTATGCCTGAAAAAAATGCTTTTTCACTCAAATCACCCACATACAAAGCAATAAGCTGATACGCCCATTCATTTTCATCAAGGGCCGCCGCATTGGCTTTTAACGCAGCGATTGCCGCGGTTTTATCTTGTGCTGCTTGAGCTAAATAAAGCCACAATACACGATAAGGGTCGTTAGGAGAGCGCTCCAAGAATGTTTTAAAGTCATCCTTTGCAAGCGTGGCTCTATCACCATAGTACAAAGCAATACCACGATTTAAATACGCATATTCATGTTCTTGGTCTAACTCTATGGCTGAATCAAAATACTCGTATGCTTTTTCGTATTGCTGCATCAAGGTATGCTGAATACCCAAAAAGTTATAGACTTCAGCCAAATCAGGCTTAAGTTTAACCGCTCGGTTAAAATCAATTCGCGATAAAGTCGTCATGCCTAAGCTATCAAACAGTACTCCACGGTCATAATAGAGCTTTGCTTGTTGTTCTGTACTCAAGTCTGCTCTGTTTAATAGCTCTGAAAAACGTGCAATGGCAATTTCATTTCTAAAATCTGATGCAAGCGGTGCAGTAAATGGCACATTAATAATAGCAGCGGGTTTAGTAGTAGCCTGACAAGCGCTTAAAGACAAAATAGCAAAAGATGCCAAGGCTAAATGTTTAAGTCTCATTAAAATCCTTAATACCGAGGTAAGTAGCAAATAGATAAGACATAAGCTGTCTTGTAAGGTTCATTCCTGTTATGTGTTATTAATATCAACCGGCATAAATATTTGAACAATTTAACGAATTAAATACCCCTATAACGTTGTTAAAATTCTTTTATTTAGAACAACTAGATATCAAAAATTTTGCCTAGTTATAGAGCAATTTTCTTATCGTTAAAATAAGTCCCATATCCAAGCAGGTTGGTATAAGTATGATGAACACAATTAATTGCTAACATTAAAGCATAAAAAAAGGGGCTAAACAGCCCCTTTTTATACTATCCAGTAATTATCTGGATGAAAGTTTAGCAATTACGCGTCTTTAGACTCGTCAGCTGCAGGTGCTGCTGATTCCATTGCTTCTTTAATACTTAGACGTACACGGCCTTGACGGTCTACTTCTAGTACTTTAACTTTAACTTCTTGACCTTCGCTAAGGTGATCAGCAACGTTGTTAACACGCTCAGTGCTGATTTGTGAGATATGCACTAGGCCATCTTTACCAGGAAGAATGTTTACAAACGCACCGAAATCAACGATACGTACCACTTTACCTTCGTAGATAGTACCTACTTCAAGCTCAGCAGTTAATTGCTCAATACGGCTAATTGCATTTGCTGCACTTTCACCGTCTGTAGCAGCAATCTTGATTGTGCCATCATCACCGATTTCAATCGTAGTACCCGTTTCTTCAGTAAGCTGACGGATAGTTGCGCCACCTTTACCGATAACTTCTGCGATTTTCTTCTGTGGGATTTGCATCGTGTAAATACGCGGAGCAAACATAGATAACTCTTCAGAAGGTGCAGAAATCGCTTCGTCCATTACATTTAGAATGTGTAAACGTGCAGCTTTCGCTTGTTTAAGCGCGATTTGCATGATTTCTTGAGTAATACCTTCAATTTTGATATCCATTTGCAGTGCAGTGATACCGTTAGTTGTACCCGCTACTTTAAAGTCCATATCACCTAAGTGATCTTCATCACCTAAGATATCTGAAAGAACAACAAAGTTTTCTTCTTCTTTAACTAAGCCCATTGCGATACCCGCAACTGAGGCTTTAATTGGAACACCTGCGTTCATAAGCGCTAAAGACGTACCACAAACCGATGCCATTGAAGATGAACCATTTGATTCAGTAATTTCAGATACAACACGGATTGAATATGGGAAGTCAGTCAATGTTGGCATTACAGCTTGGATACCACGCTTAGCTAGGTTACCGTGGCCGATTTCACGACGCTTAGGAGAACCAACAAAACCAGTTTCACCTACACAGAACGGAGGGAAGTTATAGTTAAGCATAAAGTGGTTTTTGTGCGTGCCAGTTAAATCGTCGATTAACTGTGAATCACGTTCTGTACCAAGTGTTGCTGTTACTAATGCTTGCGTTTCACCACGTGTGAAGATTGCAGAGCCGTGAGTACGTGGAAGTACGCCCGTCATTACATCTAGAGCACGGATCATATCTGGTTCACGACCATCGATACGTTTTTCGCCAGCAGCGATACGGCCACGAACGATTTTCTTCTCAAGTGAACCGAATACTTTACCTACTTCTTGCTTATCAAGCGTTTCGCCTTCAGCAAGTTCGCTTGTTAGTGCTTCAACAACCGCATCTTTTGCAGCAGTTAATGCTTCTTTACGCGCTACTTTATCAGTAATACGGTAAGCTTCGCCTACTTTATCAGCAGCAAGAGTTGCTACTTTCTCTTCTAATGCAACGTTTTTCTCAGGTGCAGTCCAATCCCAAGTAGGCTTGCCTGCTTCTGCTTTAAATTCGTTAATTGCATTGATGATAGACTGTGATTGCTCATGGCCGTATACAACCGCGCCTAGCATTACGTCTTCAGCAAGTACGTCTGCTTCTGATTCAACCATAAGTACTGCGTTATCAGTACCAGCAACAACTAAGTCAAGTTGGCTCTCTTCAAGCTCTTTTAGTGTCGGGTTAAGTACGTATTCACCGTTAATGTAACCAACACGTGATGCACCAATTGGACCGCTGAACGGGATACCAGAGATAGCAAGTGCTGCTGATGTACCAATCATCGCAACCATATCAGGTTGGATTTCAGGGTTTACAGAAACAACAGTCGCGATAACTTGTACTTCGTTTACGAAACCATTTGGGAAAAGTGGACGAATTGGACGGTCAATAAGACGTGCAATAAGTGTTTCGCCATCGTTAGGACGACCTTCACGCTTAAGGAAACCACCTGGGATACGACCAGCAGCGTACATACGCTCTTGGTAATTAACTGTTAGTGGGAAGAAGTCTTGACCTGGTTGAGCTTCACGCTTACCAACAACCGTTACTAGTACTGACGTGTCGCCAATGCTTGCTAGCACTGCGCCGTCAGCTTGACGAGCGATAGCACCTGTTTCTAGCGTCACTGTGTGTTGACCTAGTTGAAATTCTTTTATAATTGCTTGCACTTAAAATATTCCTTAAATGTATTTTTAGTATTAATTAAGTTTTCATCAAAGTACCAATTACAGTACATAATTGTATTCAGTTGGAAATCAATTAAGTACTACAATTGGCAATGATGTAAATAACCGTAAATAAACCTTTTTATCTACGCGCCATAGTATATAACAAAGTCAGGTAAAATTGCGAGCTTAGTCCAGAGATAAACGCGTTGCTAAATTATGTACTTTGCTGTTACTTACAATGTGGCTTTTAGCTGATATTTCAAGGGGATTAATCGATGTGGATAGTGGGTATGGGGAAATTTAGACACAAAAAAAGGAGCTAAAAAGCTCCCCTTTTGATAATCAAGTTCTTAGCGACGTAGGCCAAGCTCTTTGATTAACGCAGTGTAACGCGAGATATCTTTACCTTTAAGGTAATCAAGCAGTTTACGGCGAGTGCTTACTTTACGAAGCAGACCACGACGTGAGTGGAAGTCATGCTTGTGATCAGCAAAGTGACCTTGAAGCTTGTTGATATCAAAAGTAAGTAATGCTACTTGTACTTCAGGTGAACCAGTGTCGCCTTCAGCGCGTGCGAATTTAGCAATGATATCGATTTTTTCTTGATTGCTTAGTGACATAATAACTCCAAAAGTTAAATTTAATAGGTGCTTTAGCCGATCACTAATTCAGCCAAAACGATTAAGCGGGCGTATTCTACCAATTATCAGCATAACTACAAGTTAAACTTTACTCTAGTTGTTGATTAGACAAGCCGCGCTTTGATTTTAAATGGCCATCAGGATTACGTTCGCCCGTACCAATAAATATTCCGTCAGCCAGTACCTTTATTGCACCTTCAGGCAGGGCTTTACCCAACACCACAGCTTGACCATGGCTAAATGCCATTCCCTGCTCTTTAGTAATTTCCACAACGGGTAAATCAACTAACGCGGTATCCATTGGCAATAATAGTTCGTCAAGGTAAGTGGAAGGCGCAACGTCTTGTTCTTTCGCTTGATTTAATAACGTTTCTAACTGCTCAAGTGTGACCATTTTATCTGCAGGGTAATGCCCTACAGCACTACGATGCAGCATAATCACATGCGCGCCGCAGCCTAAGTTTTCACCTAAATCATCAACGATAGTACGAATATACGTACCTTTAGATACATGTGCGGTCATTTGTATTTCGTTAGCTTGCTCATCAAACTCATCAAGCGTTAAGCTAAATACGTTAATTTTTCGACATTTGCGAGGAACTTCTATGCCTTCACGCGCATATTTATATAAAGGTTTACCTTCATATTTAAGCGCTGAATACATTGATGGATATTGGTCTGACTCACCTAAAAACTTAGCAATCTCTTCGCTTAGTAATTGGGAAGTAACATTCACATCGCGAGTTTCGACCACTTCGCCATCAGAGTCTGATGTGGTAGTACGTTCACCTAGCTTAGCTCGAACAACATAGGTTTTATCTGTATCGAGTAAAAACTGGGTAAACTTAGTCGCTTCACCAAAACAAATTGGCAGCATGCCGGTCGCAAGCGGATCAAGCGCACCTGTGTGCCCCGCTTTTTGCGCAAAATAAATACCTTTAGCCTGCTGTAATGCCTTGTTTGATGAAATGCCTTCTGGTTTGTTTAACAACAAAATACCATCAACTGGACGGCCTTTACTGCGTCTTGCCATTAGTCTTTAGTGCCTTCTTCGCTATCTGTTTCATCATCAACATGCTTAGCATTATCTTCACGAATGATAGAGTCCACTAAGTTAGAGATGCGCATCCCTTCCATTAATGAGTTATCAACCACAAATTTAAGCTCTGGCATAATACGTGCGCGAATACGTTTACCTAGTAACGAACGGATATAGCCCGTTGCTTCGTTCAGTACTTTTGCACTCTGTTTTGCTGCATTTTCGTCTTCAGTGTTAAACACCGTGATAAAAACTTTGGCATAAGATAAATCGCGTGATACTTCTACCGCAGACACTGTCACCATGCCTAAGCGCGGATCTTTAATTTCGCGTTGTAGAATCACAGCAATTTCTTTTTGAATTTGCTGAGCAACACGATCAGTGCGAGAAAATTCTCTCATTTCACTTTCCTAAAATTATAACTTATTGAAAAACAATAATAAGTTAACTAAATAATGGATACACAAATGGGGGCTGAGCCCCCATTTAAAATCTTAGCATAGGTTATGTTGGGCTATCGAGGTACGACCTTGAATGTCCAACAACACCTAACAACAATTAAAGACTACGTTGTACTTCAACTGTTTCAAATACTTCGATTTGGTCACCAACGCGAACGTCATTGTAGTTCTTAACGCCGATACCACATTCCATGCCGTTACGAACGTCTTGTACGTCATCTTTAAAGCGACGTAATGACTCAAGTTCACCTTCGTAAATAACCACGTTATCACGAAGTACACGAATTGGTGCGCTACGTTTGATGGTACCTTCAGTAACCATACAACCAGCAATTGCGCCAATTTTTGGAGACTTAAATACATCACGTACTTCAGCAAGACCAATGATCTCTTGTTTAAACTCAGGAGCAAGCATACCAGACATGGCTTGCTTAACTTCTTCGATAAGTGCGTAAATTACGCTGTAGTAACGAAGGTCTAAGTTTTCAGAGTCAATCACTTTACGCGCTGATGCATCGGCACGAACGTTAAAGCCAACTACGATTGCGTTAGACGCTGCAGCAAGAGTTGCATCTGTTTCAGTGATACCACCAACACCAGAACCAACAATCTTCACTTTTACTTCATCAGTAGAAAGTTTAGTTAGTGAGTCTGAAATTGCTTCAATTGAACCTTGAACGTCTGCTTTAAGTACCACGTTAACTTCAGACACGTCGCCTTCAGTCATGTTAGTAAACATGTTTTCAAGCTTCGCTTTTTGCTGACGCGCTAATTTAACATCGCGGAATTTACCTTGACGGTAAAGTGCAACTTCACGTGCTTTACGCTCGTCTTTAACTACTGTCGCTTCATCACCTGCAGCTGGAATACCAGAAAGACCTAAAATCTCAACAGGGATAGAAGGACCCGCAGATTTAATGTCTTTACCGTTTTCATCGCGCATTGCACGAACACGGCCATACTCAAGACCACATAATACAATGTCACCTTGGTTAAGCGTACCTGATTGAACAAGAATAGACGCTACTGGACCACGGCCTTTATCAAGACGTGATTCAATAACAACACCTGCAGCCATACCTTCGCTAGGTGCATTTAGTTCTAACAGCTCAGATTGCATTAATACTGCTTCTAAAAGGTCATCAATACCAAGACCTGTTTTAGCTGAGATGTGAACGTATTGCGTATCACCGCCCCAATCTTCTGGGATAACGTCTAGCTGAGCTAGCTCGTTTTTAACACGGTCTGGATCTGCGCCTTCTTTATCCATTTTGTTAACAGCAATGATTAAAGGAACGCCAGCTGCGCGAGCATGCTGTACCGCTTCTTTAGTTTGTGGCATTACACCATCATCGGCTGCAACTACTAGGATTACGATATCAGTCGCTTTTGCACCACGAGCACGCATAGATGTAAATGCGGCGTGACCCGGAGTATCTAGGAAAGTGATCATGTTGCCGTTAGTTTCAACGTGGTATGCACCAATGTGCTGCGTAATACCACCGGCTTCGCCCGAAGCAACTTTAGCTGAACGAATGTAATCAAGCGTTGACGTTTTACCGTGGTCAACGTGACCCATAACAGTTACTACTGGAGCGCGAGGCTCAGACTTACCATCTTCATGGCGGTCGTTAAGTACTGTTTGCTCTAATTCGTTTTCTTTAACGATGATAACTTTATGGCCCATTTCTTCTGCAACAAGTTGCGCAGTTTCTTGGTCAATAACTTGGTTAATCGTAACCATGTCACCCATTTTCATCATTGTTTTTACAACTTCAGCGCCTTTAACAGCCATGCGTGACGCAAGCTCAGCAACTGTAATTGTTTCACTAATACGCACTTCGTTTTTAACATCAGCCGTTGGTTTTTGGAAACCGTGCTGTAATGACGCTGGCGCTTTTAGCTTACCTTTTTTACCTTTAGACGCTGCAAATTTATCTTTTGCTGGCGCTTTTTTCTTTTTCTTCGCACGGCGTGAGCCTTGCTCTTCGCGAGCATCCGCTACATCTTCTGCTTCACGTGCGTAAGTTGAAGTCGTAAGGTGGTGATCCGCGGTTTCTTCGCGTTTCTTACGTTCTTCTTCTTCTTTCTTCCAGCGTGCTGAATTCTCTTCAGCTAGCTTTCTTGCCTCTTCTGCTTGACGTTTCGCTTCTTCTTCAGCTTTCTTCAATGCGGCCTCTTCTGCTTCTTTTTGCAGACGCTCAGCTTCGATGCGATCTTTCTCAGACTTAGCACTTTGCTCAGGGGTCATCTGCTGTTGTTTCGCTTTACGCTCAGCATCTGCTTTGCGTTTAGCTTCTTCTTTGGCTTTACGATCAGCGTCTTCTTTCGCTTTACGTTCTGCCTCTTGTTTCGCTTTCAATTCTGCGGCTTCTTGTTCAGCTTTTTGCTGCTCTTCAAGACGCGCTTTTTCTTCAGCGGCTAGACGTTGCTGTTCTTGCTCTTGCTCAACAGCACTTTTTTTCACGTAAGTGCGGGTTTTGCGAACTTCAACTTGCACAGCCTTTGCTTTACCCGTAGAGCCAGTCACACTTAATGTGCTTTTGCTCTTACGTTGCAATGTCATACGCGCTGGACCTTCAGATCCAGTACCGCCATGTTGCTTGCTTAGGTGATCAAGTAACGTTGCTTTTTCAGCTTCTGTTACATTATCGCCTGCTTGTTTAGTAATACCGGCTTGTGAAAACTGCTGTAGCAATTTATCAACAGTTGTACCTATATCACCGGCTAGTTTTTCAACATTTACTTCTGCCATAGTCTCTAATACCTCCGTTAATAAATTACTCGTCTGCAAACCAACAAATATTACGTGCAGCCATAATTAGCTCGCCCGCTTTCTCTGCAGATAGCTCTGTAATATCTACAAGCTCATCAATGCCTTGCTCAGCTAAGTCTTCAAGTGTTACTACACCCTTGCTTGCCATAACAAATGCTAAATGACGCTCTAAGCCTTCAAGCGCAAGTAAGTCTTCAGCAGGCTCAGCGCCTTCTAAGCTTTCTTCCGTTTTAAGGGCTTTCGTTGTTAATGCATCTTTTGCACGTGAACGTAATACGTCCACTGTTTCTTCATCTAAGCCATCGATTTCTAAAAACTCAGAAGCAGGTACATACGCAACTTCTTCAAGTGTTGAGAAACCTTCGTTGATAAGTAATGACGCAAACTCGTCATCAATATCTAAGTTTTCAGTAAATAAGTTAATTAACTTATCTGACTCAGCTTCGTTCTTAGCGCGCATTTCATCAACGGTCATTACGTTTAATTCCCAGCCAGTTAACTGGCTTGCTAAACGTACGTTTTGACCATTACGACCAATAGCTTGTGCTAAGTTATCTGCTTCAACAGCAATATCCATTGAGTGAGTGTCTTCATCCATTACGATTGAAGCCACTTCTGCTGGTGCCATTGCGTTAATAACAAACTGTGCTGGGTTGTCATCGTAAAGTACGATATCAACACGCTCACCGCCAAGTTCTGACGATACCGCTTGAACACGTGCGCCACGCATACCAACACACGCACCTACAGGGTCTATACGCTTATCGTTAGACTTAACTGCGATTTTAGCGCGTGAACCTGGATCACGAGCTGCGGCACGTAATTCAATCATCTCTTCGCCAATTTCTGGCACCTCAATGCGGAATAATTCCATCAGCATTTCTGGTTTAGAACGGGTTACAAATAACTGTGCACCACGTGCTTCTGGTTTAACTTCATATAGAAGACCACGAATACGATCGCCTGGACGGAAGTTTTCACGTGGCAGCATGTCGTCACGGTAAATAACAGCTTCTGCGTTGTTACCTAAATCAAGAACGATTGCATCACGCGTTGCTTTTTTAACAACACCTGTTACTAGCTCGCCTTGCTGATCTTTGTACGCTTCAACCACTAAGGCACGCTCTGCTTCACGTACTTTTTGTACGATTACTTGCTTAGCCATTTGTGTTGTTATGCGGTCAAATTTAATTGATTCAATCTGCTCTTCTACGTAGTCGCCCATTTTCAAGTCTGGTTCTTCAACTTGAGCAGCTTCTAACGTGATTTCGCTGTATGGATTCTCTAAAGAACCATCTTCTAATACAGCAGCAATTTGCCAGCGGCGGAATGTATCGTAATCGCCAGTTTTACGGTCAATTGCAACACGTACATCAATTTCACCATCATGCTTTTTCTTTGTCGCTGTCGCTAATGCGAACTCTAGAGCTTCAAAAATCTTTTCTTTTGGAACCGCTTTCTCATTGGAAACGGCTTCAGCAACCAATAATATCTCTTTTGCCATGGGTAATGCCTCGCTTGCCCTATTCCTTCGCACTCGAATTAAAACTTTGCGATTATGTTCGCACGTTCAATGTTACTAAGCATGATTAAATGCTCTGCACCATCGCTAGATAGTGTGATCATATCGCTGCTAACTGCTATTAAGTCGCCTTTAAAATTACGGCGACCGTCTTGTGGAAGCTTAGTACGCACGCGTACTTCCTCTCCTTGCGCCTGCTCGTAGTGATCTTGTTTGAATAATGGACGATCAACACCAGGAGACGACACTTCCAAATCATATTCGTTTGTAATCGGGTCTTCGACGTCTAAAATCGCACTAATTTGACGACTTGCATCTGCGCAGTTGTCAACTGAAATTCCATCCTCATGAGCAATGTATACTCTTAAGGTAGAATGGCGACCCGCTTGTACAAACTCAAGACCATGTAATTCAAAGCCTAGCATTTCTACCGCAGGCGTTAACATGGTTACTAAATCTTGTTCAAGTTTTGTCACGAAAATCCTCCATACAAACAAAAAAAGGGCTTATAGCCCTAAAATACTGAGTTTAAATTTTGATTTAATCGATAAACATTAAATCAAACGGTGCAGATACAACAACGCCCCGAACCAAGCGGGGCGTCACACCAAAAAACGCAAAAACTGTGTGGCCTAGGGCCAAGCTTGGTTGCGAGTCAGTACCCTGACCAAATTAAACTTCATTAGCTTAAACGCAAAACGCGCATTACTTAGAATGCGCGATATAAAGTAGTAAGTTTAAACCTACTATTAAGATTGGTTGCGGGAGCCGGATTTGAACCAACGACCTTCGGGTTATGAGCCCGACGAGCTACCAGACTGCTCCATCCCGCGCCAATAGATAAAAAGTTAATAACTTAATATCGCTGTTAGTAAATTTTATAACTTACTAAACAATGGCCGCTATTATAAGGATGTGCCACTAAATTAGCAACCATAATAAGTAATAAGTTGATAAAAAAAGCAATGCTGTTTATTGCTTTGCTCTATGATTAAAACGACATGTAGAAATCGATCGCTTTTTCAAATACAGCGTATAAAAATAAATTTTGGCTAATTATGAAAAAATACAACACTCTAAAATTGATTTTAGGTGATCAGCTCAACCCTGCTCATTCGTGGTTTAAAGACAAATCAGACGACACCGTATTTGTAATTGCTGAGCTTATGCAAGAAGCACAGTATGTTAAACACCATGTGCAAAAAATATCAGCCTTTTTTAAATGCATGGAAAACTTCGCTAATGCACTAGAAGATGCTGGCTTCAATGTATTACATCTCACGCTAGATGACACCAAAGACGATGATGACTTACCCGCTCTTTTAACGCGTTTAGCCAAGCAGCATGAATGTACCTCTATAGAATATCAATACCCAGATGAGTACCGTTTAAAAACACAACTTCACGAATTCGCGACTAATAGTGAGTTAACGGTGAATGCCTGTGACAGCGAGCACTTTTTATTGGCATTTAACGACATAGACAAACGCTTTAAAAAAGATAAACACGTCACCATGGAGCAT
Organism: Pseudoalteromonas sp. meg-B1; assembly: GCF_003173795.1. Taxonomy (GTDB): domain Bacteria; phylum Pseudomonadota; class Gammaproteobacteria; order Enterobacterales; family Alteromonadaceae; genus Pseudoalteromonas; species Pseudoalteromonas undina. The sequence continues at coordinate 77,873 of NZ_QGQU01000004.1, forward strand.
TTTTATCGGGCAATGCGTAAGCAGTTTGATATTTTAATGGAAGATGACAAACCTGCCGGTGGGCAATGGAACTTCGATGCAAATAACCGTAATAAGTTTTCAAAAAGTGATTTAGCCGATATTCCTGGGCCTAAATTATTTAAAAATGACGTGAGTGCCATTATTGAGCGCTTAGATTCGCATAACGTAGAATATTTTGGACAAATAGAAACTCAGTTAAGCTGGCCAACAACCCGTAAGCAAGCAATAAGTGCGCTTGATCATTTTTGTGCGCATTTACTACCTCGATTTGGTCAGTTTCAAGATGCGATGACAGATCAATGTCCTGATAAAGATACCTTTTATCACAGCCGGTTATCGTTTGCGTTAAATGCCAAAATTTTACACCCTCGCTATGTTATCGACCGCGTGGTTAAAGAGTTCCACCAACGTCAAGATGAAATATCTATTTCTCAGGTTGAAGGCTTTATTCGCCAAGTTCTGGGTTGGCGCGAATATGTGCGTGGCGTGTATTGGAAAAACATGCCCGATTACGCCAACAAAAACCAGCTTAATGCAACTCGTGTACTGCCGAGTTATTTTTGGAATGGTAAAACAAAAATGAATTGCTTAAGCCACTCATTAACACAAAGCTTAGACAGCGCGTATGCCCATCATATTCAGCGCTTAATGGTAATAGGCAATTTTTGTTTATTAACCGCCATCAGTCCCGATGAAGTGGATGAATGGTATTTAGGTGTTTATATCGATGCAATTGAATGGGTAGAAATGCCTAACGCCCGAGGGATGAGCCAGTTTGCTGACGATGGCATCATAGCCACTAAGCCTTATGCGGCTAGCGGCAACTATATAAATAAAATGAGCGACTACTGTAAAAGCTGCCAATACAAAGTAAAAGAAAAAGTGGGTAAAGACGCGTGTCCGCTAAACAGCCTCTACTGGCAGTTTATGCAAAAACACCGAGAACGACTTGAGAAAAACCCGCGAATAGGCATGGTTTATCGTAATTGGGATAAACAAGATGAATCATTGCGCCAAGAAACCTTAGAGCAAGCTAACAACTATTTAAATAATATTGAAAAGCTATAAATATAAATGCCGTCAATTGGCGGCGGTATCCTTGATAGTTAATATTAAAGTACCAAAATCAGGTAATATTGTTAATTAAATGTTTAATTTATTTGTCATGTCAGTGTAATGAGCTTATTTTTTAATAGCACCTCTTACTCCAAACTATGATGAGAATAAAATGAAAAAACAATTAATTGCAGCGACACTTTTATTACTCGGTACAAGCCAAGCTCAAGCTTTTAGTCAAGAAACTCACAAACGTATTGTTCTAGATGCCGTAAATTATATGCAGCAACACCCAGCCAGCACCGAATATGCTGCCCTACGTCAGTACGCTGCACAAAACAATCTGACAATCTCTGAATTAGCCGAGCTGCTGGGACAAGCTGCTTATGACGTAGATGACTTTGAAGACACCTTTTTCTGTGGTGCTATTACAGGTTCCTGTGTTCAAGCGCCAGTATGGGGAGCAGCGCAAAGTATAGTTAAATATACAAGCTATTGGCATTTTCAAAATCATACCCAAGGTGCAGACCAACATGGAAACGATTTTGGTGGTTATAATTATGAGAAGCTCACCGTTTGGGGCACTATTGATAATCTTGCATCTGCTTGGCTTAAAGGTGACTATCTTGATGATGGTAAAGGGGGGGAAACAGGTTGGTTCAATGCCGACTCTTCAAAATATAACAGTTATGGTGTAACAGAATCTCACTACAGAATCGATAGCAACTCAACCTATTCTATGTACGATGACTTTGAAGAAATGCCATTTCAACCTATCGATAATTTAGGCCAATATTGGTATCAAAGTTACTTACAAAGCGGAAATCCTCAAGTATTAGGGTTTGTATTTCATACTACTGATTTATTACAACCTCACCACACATGGACCACATCAGACCTTAACCACTCTAGCTGGGAAAGTTGGGTAAAAGATTACTATGATCAAGAGCAGCTCAACGATTTATCACTCGTTACTCAAGCAATGCAAACGTTCTCGCCTTTAGATAAAAATAGCCAAGATGTTCGCCCATTATTAACTCAAGGCGGTTCATTTTCTTATGCACAAGGTGGGATTGTACTCAACTCAGAAGATCATTTTGATCGCCTTAATATAGCTAAGCAAGTAGTGCCCCATGCAATAGCAATGGTGGTGCACTTATTAAACCACGCCATGGTTGCTCGCTAATGAAAAAAATGGCTATTTTAGTGATTACATTACTAGGGGCTTTTTACCACTCCCTAGTAATGGCCTCATTTACACAATACAGTAGTGATGAAGTTAACTTTATGCATCGTGCTTATTTAAAGCACAAACCTGAAATTACAATCAATGAAGTTAGAACTCGTCTGTATGAGAATCAGTTTTTATTACAACAAGCAACCCTAAAAACACCTGCGATAATAAAACGACAATCTGCCGTTGGTTTTAGTACTCAATACCATGTTGAACGTTACTTAAAAAATCTGTTCGATTCGCAGTTAGCTATAAAGGTACAGTCAAGTCAGGTAAAGCTTGACACTTATGATAGTCAATGGCTTAAACACACATTAGGGCCCTACCCTAAAAATGGCCAATATATGCAAAGCTTGATTAAAAAAATGCAGCAGATCGATTTAACCCCTATTTTGTATAACTCTATTAATTTATATGAATTTATCGATACACTATCAATGCAGGTACGTTTTAAACTCCATAGAGGAGATAGTGAACTATTCAAAAGTGAATTAATAAAAAAACGGCAATTCAATATAGCGCTTTTAAAAGCCAAACCGATTTTGGCAAAGCAGAATATTGATATTGAACATCTGTATGAAATAGCTAAAGGAGATATTTTGCGACCCTCCATTCAAAGCTGGCTAGGCATAAATACAATGATGCACATGCAGAGCCCCGTTCTTGAAAAGCTAGAGAAACAAGTAAACAAAAGCGAAATTAAAGCGTTTTATCAAGCAAATAAATCGCAGTTTAAATTTTTAAGCCAAGTGAAAGCCCACGGAGCCCAATTTGCTAGTCGAACCAATGCTGTAGACTTTCGCACGTTGGCGGATAACAAATCACTTAAACAAGCATTAGTAATATCAGGAAAACAAGATATATATGCTCAATACAATAGTGAATTAAATCGCAAAAACAAAAGTAGTTGGGTTGTACAACTTGCGTTCACAACTAAAGAAAACACCATTTCTGCTGTTATACGTACACCTAGAGGTGAATGGGTGGTGATACACAGTTATGAGCATCAGTTTGATTACTTTTCGCCAGAAGATGAAACCGTTCGATACCAAGCAACAAAGGCCATCGCAAAACAAAAAGCGGCACAACAGTATGAAAATAACTGGCTCAAGTGGCAAAATAAGACGGGAGTAATTTTATGAGTAAAAAAATTTTCGTTTCTGTCATTGCTTTAGCTTGTGTTGGTATTTACACACTTTTCACTCATTATACTAGCAAACCAACAATAGAGAATATTGATGGTCTTAACCAAGCTAAAAGTGTCAAGCAAATAACGTCCCTTGAACTTACTGCTGATGACATGACTCAAGAGTTGGAAAGCACGCAATTGAAAACGGTTGCAACTAGTAATACTAGCTCTCAGCTCTTACCAACAATAACCTCTGTGGCCTATTTACCCAACATAGTAAAAAATACTCAGCCAGTGGCTCAGTACAATGGTGATCTAAATAATCACCAGGCATATCAAGATTTCCACCTTGAACAGCAAAGACAGCTAGAACAACGTTTTGTTGTTGCTGCAAAAGCCAAAATATTAAAACTTGAAGACTTACTTGCTAAAGGCCGACAAAAAAAGCTTTCACAAGAACAACTACAAGTTGCAATAGATAAAATTAACGCTTTAAAACAAATGCAAATAGATTTAAAAGACTAACAACGCAAAAAGCCGCCAAATGGCGGCTTTTCACAGGGAAAATACGTGTGCTATCTAAGCTATTTACTTTCTAGCATATTGCCTGAGCCAATTTCAATTTTACGTGGCTTCAGCGCTTCTGGGATCTCACGTTCAAGGTCGATGCTTAGTAAGCCGTTAGCTAGGTCTGCGCCAAGTACTTTAACGTGGTCACCTAACTGGAACTTACGCTCAAAGTTGCGCTCAGCAATGCCTTGATGAATGAATTTACGTTCATCGTTTTGATCTTTACCTGCTTTAGTGCCTGATACAACTAACGTGTTGTTTTCAGATTGCAGGCTTAACTCGTCTTCACTAAATCCAGCAACTGCCATAGTGATACGGTATTTGTCTTTATCAAGTGCTTCGATGTTGTATGGAGGAAAACTTGGCTGCTTGTCAGTTCGTGCAGCGGCATCCATTAATGATGCTAAGTGATCGAAACCAATGAATGAACGGTATAGGGGTGATAAATCTACTGTACGCATAATAATATCCTCATATTTAAGCGATATATTGCTGCCACTTTTCGTTTGAACAAGTAACGGCAAAATTTAATTAATAATATAATTTTCAAATAGTTCTGTTTAAATGAAGACCCATCAGGCGTCCTCAAATAACTATTTATGGGCGGACAATTTTATTTCAAGATTTTTTTTATAAAATATTTTTTATTTTTTTACAGGCCCTAAAAAAAGCGAACACAATAATCGTTTTTTTGCACTGTAATAAATAATGAAATTAGTTACACTAGGGTCAACTAATTTGAGGAGAGCGTTATGTTAACAGTAATTTTTGGCCGTGAAGGCTGCCCTTTTTGTGTTCGCGCTAAAGATGTTGCAGAGCAACTTGCTAATGACCGCGATGATTTTAAATACCGCTACATCGACATCATCAAAGAAGGCATCAGTAAAGAAGATTTAGAGAAATCTGCAGGCAAGCCATGTCCGACTGTGCCACAAATTTTTGTAGACCAAACACACATTGGTGGTTTTACAGAATTTGAAGCCTACGCCAAAGAAAACCTAGGCCTTTACCAGTAAATTTGTAGGTATATTGTTAACCAGCTTAATTAACGCACAACTTGAGCTGGTTAAATTTCGACCAACATCAAACACATATAAATTAGTTGTAATTTATACAAGCATTTGCCTCGTATTTCCTATACAATGCGCGCCTCTTTAAATTCGTTGAGGCGTATTAATGTCAGAACCAGTCACGTTTGAATCTCTAAATCTTTCTCCTGCAATTTTAAAGGCAGTTGAAGAGTTGGGTTACAAGACACCATCTGAAATCCAAGCTCAATGTATACCGTTATTGCTAGAAAGAAAGGACGTACTGGGACTAGCACAAACGGGTACAGGTAAAACAGCAGCATTTGCACTGCCATTACTAAATAATATTGACCCGTCTGTGAAACAGCCACAGATCCTTGTACTCACACCAACCCGTGAGCTTGCGATCCAAGTAGCTGAGGCATTTGAACAATATGCAAAACACACTCGTGGTGTTGAAGTACTGGCACTATATGGTGGCCAGAGCTACAGCATCCAGTTGAGCGCACTTCGTCGTGGCGCACAGATTATTGTTGCTACACCGGGTCGTTTAATCGATCACATAAACCGTGGCACTATCAAGTTTGATGCTTTACAAGCACTTGTACTTGATGAAGCCGATGAAATGCTACGTATGGGCTTTATCGATGATGTTGAAAACATCATGGAAAAAACGCCGCGTGAAAAGCAAACATGTCTTTTCTCTGCGACTATGCCTAAGCAAATTCAAAACATCAGCAGCAAATATATGAACAATCCTGAACAGGTTCATATTTCTGCACGCAACTCAACTGTATCGTCAGTAGAGCAAGTGTTTTGGAATGCACACGTACATAAAAACAAAGCCATTGTTCGTTTCTTAGAAGCAGAACAATATGAAGGTGCTATTGTTTTTGTACGTACACGTAACGATACAGTTCAACTAGCTGAGTTATTAGAGCGCGAAGGTTTCTCTGCTGCGCCACTTAACGGTGACATGAACCAGCAAGCGCGTGAGCGCACAGTTGATCGTTTAAAAAGCGGCATGCTAAACGTTGTTATTGCAACAGACGTAGCGGCACGTGGTCTTGATGTAGACCGTTTAAGCTTAGTTATCAACTACGACATTCCACAAGATTCTGAAGCCTACGTTCACCGTATCGGCCGTACAGGTCGTGCTGGTCGTACTGGTAAAGCGATTCTTTTCGTTAAGCATAACGAGCGTTATTTACTTAAAAATATCATTCGTCATACTAAATCTGAAATCGCACAAGTTGAATTACCAACAGCTAAAGTTGTTGAAGAGAAACGTATCAATGCGCTTCAAGAAAAGCTTACGCTTGCACTTGAAAACAAAGATATTACTTTCTTCAACGAAGTGGCTGCCAACATGGCACAAAAACTTGAGCTTGCTCCTGAAGACTTAGCGGGTGCATTACTGTGTTTAGCACAGCAACAATCACCAATTAAAGTTGAAGAAGTTAAGATTCAACCGCGTGAACGTAACGAACGCAACCCTCGCAACGACCGTAATGATCGTGGTGACCGTGGTCGTCGTAACGAACGTGGCGGTGAGCGCGCTGAGCGTAAACCTCGCGAGCGTAATAGCCGTGATGCAGGTCCTATGGATACGTACCGTATCGAAGTAGGTCGTGAGCATGGTGTTCAGGTTAAGAACATTGTTGGTGCAATTGCTAACGAAGCAGACATTTCAAGCAAGTTTATTGGTGACATTCGTCTTCACGACAGTCACAGTACGGTACAATTACCGCAAAACATGCCTAAAGATGTACTTGATCACTTCCAAAAAGTGTTTATTTGTAAACGCCCAATGGGTATGACATTAACACAAGATCAAGGCCCTTCTGAGCCACGCGGCGAGCGTTCTGAACGCCCTGCTGGTGACAAGAAGCGTAGCTTTAATAAAGATGGTCAACGCCCTGATAAGCGAAGCGGCCCACGTAAAGAACGTCGCCCAGTTAGCTTCACCGCTAAGTAAGCAACGACTCTTTAGTAAAAAAACCTTGGCATGAAAGTGCCAAGGTTTTTTTGTGTCTGGAATTCAGGTATCAGGTCAGCTTAAATTCCGTAACTTGAAGCCGCAAGCCAGTATTAGATACTTAACTAAAATATTGAATTAAAAATATTCTGTTTGTTTTCTCTAACCAGAGATTGCAGTGAAAACAAGGCGAAATTACGCGTCAATAGCTAGCTTATTGTAAGTAAATTCAACGCAATTAGCGTTGAAAAAGCTGCTTGAGATAGCTTTATTATCCAAAACTCAGATTACTTAATGTGTATAAACATGTTTTCTTTGATTTTTAAAACAATAAAATTTATGTAAACTAAGCAAAGGCTATAATTCACGGACGAATTAAAAATTGAAAAGAAATTACGACAACTTACTCTTTGTAGTAATAATGTTACCTATTTTATTATGCATCATTATTCCTATTTTAATGGACTTTACAGATCCACCATTTATCACAAATGAAATATACGACGTTATTTTCTTTATAGCATTCCCTATTATTTGTGGCGCATCATTCATCTATTTAAATATACTTGTATTCAATAAATATAGACGCTGCAGTAAATACAGAGAGCATCTTAAATATAGTTTTTCAGATACAAAAACGAGATTATCATTAATATTCGCGTACCCATTAATCCCTTTGTTAATCTATGCAAGTCTCTATTTTTTATTCTCTGCCCCCATTAAATTATGGGCTTACTACACGCAAGGCGACTATTGGTATAAGGAATATATCCTAACTGATGTGCAAAAGTGTGGTTCTGATTATGAAGATAATTGTACTCGTTTATATTTTAAAGATCCTAAAACAAACGAAACTCATGATTTTAGGTGGTACGACGATAAGTCTACAATAATGAATAACAAAAACGATTATGTTTATATTTTTGGTGAGGCTAGTTTGTTTGGCTATATAGTGAGAGATTTAGAAAGGTAACTTAGACTTGCTTTGAATATTACAGCACTTTTATATAAACCTCACTCGAGTGAGTGAGGTTTATGAATCAAGATATAAGTTAAGGCGCCACTGCGGGATACACGTAGCTGGCATCAAGTCCTAATGGGATACCGAGTGCCCAGTAGCCTAGCAAGAAGATACTCCAACCGATCATAAAGGCGATTGAATACGGTAGCATCATCGCGATAAGCGTACCTATGCCTGTGCCTTTAACGTATTTTTGACAGTACACCACCACCAGCGGGAAGTATGGCATTAGCGGGGTGATAATATTAGAGCTAGAATCTCCCACACGGTACGCTGCTTGCGTTAAGTCTGGCGAAATACCGAGCTGCATCAGCATAGGTACAAATACCGGACCTAATAGTGCCCACTTAGCCGAGCTTGAACCAACAAACAAGTTTACAAAACCAGTTAGGAAAATAATCCCTACCACCGTTACAGAGCTCGGTAACTCCATTGCTTTTAATACTTGAGCCCCTTCAATTGCCAGTAAAGCACCTAGGTTTGATTTACTAAATGCAGCAATAAATAATGAACAAAAGAATGCCATAACAATGTAATACGCCATACCATTCATGGCTTTGCTCATCGCATCTATCATGTCTTTAGAGCTTTTAAAGGTGCCTACGGTAAAACCATATACTGCGCCTGGGATCCAAAACAGTAAGAAGATTAGCGGCACTATTGACTGCATTAATGGTGAACTAAAGTTTGTTAAAGAGCCATCGCTGCTGCGCATCGCTGAATCAGCGGGTGCAGATACATACGCTAATAACGCAATACCTGCAATCATTACGGAACTGGCAATAAGAAAGGCGCGCTTTTCGTCACTACGGGCATCTTCAAATGCTGGTAGGTCTTGAGTTTCGCCATCAACTGGTGAATTTTTTAAACGTGGCTCAATAATTTTATCGGTGATATACCAACCTAGCATCACAATAAATAAACTTGATGCTGAAGCAAAGCCCCAGTTATTAAGCGGGTTAATGCTCATTGTTGGATTAATAATTTGTGCTGCACTTTGCGTAAAACTTTGCAGTAATGGGTCAATCCCAGATGGGATAAAGTTAGCCCCAAAGCCACCACTTACCCCGGCAAATGCCGCTGCAATACCGGCAAGCGGATGACGACCTGCTGCAAAAAATATTACCCCAGCAAGTGGAATAACCAGCACATACCCTGCATCGGTAGCCGTATGGCTCACAATAGCTACCAAAATAATTGAGGGTGTTAGTAATTTTCTAGGCGTTACTTTGAGCATTAATTTAAGGCCGGTATTAATAAAACCCGAATGCTCTGCAACACCCACACCTAGCATAGCAACCAGTACTACACCCAGTGGCGCAAAACCGGTGAATGTTTTTACCATAGAAGATAAAAAAGTGGCCAACGAATCGTTGGCAAGCATGTTATTAATGATAATGGCTTCGCCAGTACGAGGGTCTATTGCATCAAATGTGACGCTTGAAAACCACCAAGACAAAAACCAGATTAATAACATGGCAAACAAAAAGATAATTGCTGGATCAGGAAGCTTATTACCTACCCGCTCAACAAAATTTAAAAATCGCGCAACTATGCCAGTTGGCATTGTCGCATCATTATTGTTATTCATTTCACTTGTTCCCTAGAATTTAGACTGTGCTACTTTAGCGTATCTAAGTAATGAGGTAAATTTTAACTGAATAAACAAGTTCTTTTTTAGGCACAAAAAAACGCGGCTCAGTAGCCACGCTATTTTTAATGAATAAAAAAAGCTTATGCGAGTGCTTTTACTTCATCCCATATTCTTACTACGAGTGCTTTATCATCTTCATTAAGTTCGCCATTGCGATAAGCTTTTACTAAGCTTTTTTCAACCGTGTCGTTTAGTTCTGCAATTTCTAGATTTAACTCTTCAACTTGTGCATAACCTACGGCTAAATCAAAGTGGCCGCGTAAATAACCGCCAGCAAATAACTCGTCATCGGTGGCTTTTATCACTAAATCATCAAAATATTGCTGCGCAGCATCTATGTAATTTACTAAACTCATGTGTTACTTCTCCTCTGGGTGCAGCCCATCTTGATGACCTACTGCATACATAATATGGTCGTTAAACCCACTGGTTACACGTATATAACCGCTTAATTCATCATCTAATTTGCTATCGCCGGTATCACAAATCAGCGGTCGGCCATTTAAAGCCTGTAATTTTGTTTTAGTAGCCACCACAATAATATTATCGCGGCCTATCGCTTTAATTAACGCAGGACTGAGTTGTTGATTGCCTCGACCAAAAATATGCCCTTGACCGCCAATTAGAGTGATCACTAATTTTGTTTCACGTTCTTTGGTAAGTTCAAGAAGTTGCTGGGCTGTTAGGTCTTGCCCTACTAAAGCTTGATCTTCAACGAGATCAACACCGAGTAAGGTGTTTTCAAGCCCCATCTCTTCCATCACTGCGCCAACGGTAGAGCCACTACCCATGACATAGAGGATATCGGCATCCATTTCACTAACGACATAAGCAGCTATATCTGCTAACACCAGCTCGTCAGTTTCTTTACCGCCATTTTTAACCGCTTGTACATAGCGCACTTCACTTGGCACTTGCATTTCACCATAACGTTTTGCTTTTACTGTTCCTTGGCGAAAAGCCACTTCATCAATGTCCATCACATCAGCATCGCTTAATGTTACCAGCTCACCTTTTACCAGCATTTCAACTACACGGCCTGCGGCTTTTGGCGTTATGGCATAGACGCCGGAATGAATTTTACACCCAGCAGGAATGCCCAACACGGGTACAGAGTCTTCTACAGCATGGCAAATATTGCGCGCCGTTCCGTCGCCACCAGCAAATAAGATTAAATCAACACCTTGTTGCTGTAATAAACGAGCTGCAGCTTCGGTATCATCACTGGTTGTGGGTGAGTTACTTTGATAAACCACTTGCGTATTAAAGCCCAACGCTTTTGCTGTTTGCTCCCCCATTTCATCATTAACAGTATAAATAGTAATGTTTGATTGATGAGGTACAAGCACTTCAAGTGCAGCTTTAGTGCGGCTATTTGACTTAGGCTCTGCACCTAATGCAATGGCTTTAGCTGCGGTATCTTCACCGTCACTGCCCTTAAGCGCCACAGTACCACCGAGCCCTGCGACCGGATTTACAATCAATCCTAACTTAAACTGCATCTTTTAACTCCTCGGGAGAACGCCATGTAAACTGCGCAGCATGTAATGGCCACGTGGTGTTATAAAATTTACACAGTGCTTTTAATAGTAAGGTTGTTCTTGGGTTAAACCCGTTTTGCAATAACTCTAATAACTTTGCATGAACGCGAGACTGAAACGCAAATCGACAAGTTTGCTCACCATTTAAATTATCTACCGATACGTTAAAATCAAACCCGGCAGCCACACTCAATGCCCACTCTATTGCTTGAGGTTTTACCTCTACTGATTCAAATTCCGCTTGCTGTGTAGCATCGCGCCCATCAGGGCAATACCAATAACCATAGTCTTCACTTAAACGGCGCTGAGAACCTGCCACTAACCAATGAGCTATTTCATGCAATGCACTGGCATAAAAACCATGGGCAAACACAATTTGATGATGCGGGGTTGTATCATTTGCGGGAATGTAAATAGGCTCATGCTCACCTTTTACCAAACGCGTGTTATAGCTTTGGTAAAAAGTGTGTTCGAAAATAGAAATCAGATCAGCTACTTGGTGCATAAATACTTCGTATACTCGTTTGAACCCGATGCTTTAAAGACAGATGAAATTAGTATAAAGCACACTAAAAACGAAGCGAATTGTACGTACTTTTATCTACAAAGTAAAAAACAAGTGATTAAAAACATTGTTAGCGCTAAGCGGTTTAATTTTAACGCTTTGGCCCTAGGTTATATATTTAGAAATATCTACTTCATCTATTTGTTCAGCATTGAGATAGCGCTTAGCATAATCAAGATAAATACCTGAACTTAAAAATAATTCAAATACGGCTTTATCAACATGATGATCGGCCACCATTTTAGCTAATATACCAATGGACTCACTGAGTGTTTTTGCCTTTTTATAGGGCCTGTCGGCTGCTGTTAATGCTTCAAAAATGTCAGCAAGTACCAGCACCCGTTCAGGTATCGATAAATCATCGGCACTTAGTTTACGAGGATAGCCAGTTCCTTTTAATGTTTCATGGTGAGTAGAGGCAAAACGCGGGACACGCTCCAACTCTTTAGGAAATGGTAATGTATCGAGCATACGTATGGTACTTATAATATGCTCATTAATTTTAAACCTATCTTCTGCGGTAAGGGTGCCTCTAGAAGTTTGTAAATTATAAAGCTCCCCTAAATTATATTTATATTTACACGGAGCAATTTTTATTCCTAAACGCTCGTCATATTCAATCGGTTTATCATGAGGAATTAAATGCCAAGGCTTATCGCTGAGTAGCTTTTCAGTAGCAGGCAGCGTGTCACTCGTTTGTGCATAGCGATACATTTCGACAGGTGAAAGCCCTAGCTTATCGTCAAAGTGCCGCACCCAAGTAACATTGCTTAGCAAGGTTAAACGCTCAAGCGAGGCTGCTGTGATTTTTTCGCCGCCAATATTACACTGTGCAATAAAGGCAAAATCGTCCAGTAATTGTTGATGTTTAGCTGCCAACTGCTTAGCTAGCTCACTCTGATTTTTTGGGGTTTGTTGCAATGACTTGTAGTAATCAAGCTCGGCATCTCGCCAAAGGACTTCAAACCGTGTTCTTACTTCATGAATACGATTATAAATCACTTCCAACTTAGTGCCTTTATCGACAATGTGCTCTGGAGTAGTTATTTTACCGCAATCATGTAACCAAGCAGCTAAGCTAAACTCTTCAATCTCCTCATCACTTTTAAATTTAAACGTTTGAAAGGCAGGTAACTCTGATTCTGAAGCGGCTTTAGCAAGCTCAATACCTAGCTCTGGGACACGTTCGCAGTGTCCCGCAGTGTAGGGAGACTTATCATCAATTGCTTGAGCTATAAGCTCAACAAACGAAGCCATGAGTGCTTTTTGGCTTTCTTCGTGTTGTTGTATCGACTTGCTCATTTCGACCATAGAGCTGGCTAAAGTATTAATTTCTTTAATATGACTTTTTAAGGTTGAGACTTGCTTAAACTGACGATTTTTAATTTTATTATTTTCACCCACCAGCGTTTTAATTGGGGCAACAATGGGGGATGCAAAAAACCACGACACAGGTAATATCAAAATAAGGCAAACAGCAGTAATGATAAGAGAAAGCTTTATTTTTTTCCGTGTAGAACTCAATACATCTTCTTTAGAAACCATAATGGCTAAGTAACCTGTACTGGCTAGCGATAAATAGTCAGATAAAGGCTTAATAAATACATACTGTTCTTTGCCATTAATATGCACTAACTTTAAATTAGAGAAATTACTATCATCGTCTAATAAAGTAATTAATTGCTCATAGGGGACAGTGCCCACAACTTTTGATTTTTTCTCTGGATTAGTATTAAGCCATTTATCACTAAGTTGTTGTTTAAATTGCATAGGCAGTTGCGTGGCTGCATAGTCAAACAAGGCTTTTAATTGAGCGTCTTGGTTATGAAATAATAAGTGATAGTCATTTGAAAAAAGCGCGGCACTTTCTTCATCTAGTTGATTATACTGAACCCCATCAATAAAAAATTGTTGCTGGATATATTGTAATACCGCCTTGCTGTCTATTCCCGCATAGGTATCACCATTGGCTACATGCGTTAACAACGCTTTTGTATTGGGAACCTCTACTAAGTTAATTTCTGGAAATTGCGCTTGCAATGTTTTTACAATTGACCAGCCCTCACCCACTGCAACTGACTTACCAGCAAGTTGCTGTATGTGGGTGATTGGTGGGTTGCTCTGATGGTTAACAATACTCAAAGGCAAATTTACCATGGGTGTACTAAGCATACCTAAGGTATTATTCGTTGTGGTATTAACTACAGGATGAAGTACGTCTATCTGATTATTTTTAAATAAATTAAGTAACTCTTGCCAACTAAGTCCATTAACATAATTTATCTTAATACCCAGTAGCTGCGCAATCGCATTGATATATTCAATACTGTAGCCATTGGGCGTACCACTAACACTAAAGTCCATAGGGGCCCAATTTGTTTCGTTTGATACTGTAATAGTCGGGTATTGTGCAATTACTTTTTGCTGTTGCTCGCTTAGCGTTAATTGTTTCAAGCTTTTGTTTTTATCAACCTTATCTTTCTGATTTGAAGCAACAATCTCTCCTTCTCGATTATATATAAATAACTGCGCAGAGTTATGCATATCTAACTGCTGCTGTTGTGTTAATAAATAATTAGAAATATTATCGACCATAACTCCAAGAGCTAACACATGGTCTTTGCCTTTGGTTTTAATCGAGTAGGTTTGGCCTGAAGTTTGTAAATGCGAGAATAAGTAAGGTTTAGTTTTATTCACCTGCTCTGAATTTGCTTGTTTAAACCACGTTTGCTCTCGAGGATCAAAAAACGTCGGTTTATTGGTTTGTTTTCTTAAGTTAAAATCAGCATCAAAGTAGTACCTGTGTTCTACCCTTTGCCCTTTTTCGCTTTTAATATGGATCACAACCCACCGGTCATTATCAACCATATTTAAACGCTCTCTGACTATTTTACCACTCTCAAGATTGATAATTTCATAAAAGTCTCCGTTGCTATAGCCCATAGAAAATGCGTAAAACAGAGGGTTTAATTCCATTATTTCGCTCAATACATTACGCAGCTCTGTTTTGTCTGAAAAGTTATTACCTACTAGTGAAGTATTTTTAACCATCATATTTAAAGTATTTTCAGATTTTTCATTGATGCGTGATAGGTAATCAGCAACAGATTGCGTGGTCATATTGAAATGCAGCAGGTTAGACTCTAGTGCCATTTTTTCGCTGAAGTAATACTGTAAACTAGTGGCTATAATGGCGGTAATAGACGTTGCCAATACAAATACCGCCACAACCGTTAAACGAATAGAAAAGCGCACTGTTCTTTTTAACTTATTTAACGCTTTAAATATCATTGAACTTTCCTTGAAGCACTTTTAAGAGCAATAAATACAGAGAGTTGAATACTGCTAAAAACAATATCCATAATCCGTATGGAGCTAAAGTAATATTAGTCACAAAATCAAAAATATAAAACTTTATGCACTTATTTACTGATCACTTAATTGCGCTTACCATATGCCAACCAAAAACCTAAATTGACTCACTCTTATGGTTAAACAACACAGCTCTTTATCGTGGCTATTTATCTCTATTACATTTTTAACTCTGTTGGCTACTTCTGCCAGCAGTTATGCAAAAAGCATAAGTATTAACGTATTTGCTATTCCTTCTAAGCCTATTGTTGAGCTAGTCGCTAACACCAGCGATAAATTAGCTACGCACCAAATTACTACGTTTTACCAACAAGGGTTACCCGTGCACGCCACCTTGTATTTAACTGATTATCCCGTTGAAGCACAAAACGAAATTAAGCAAATGGTAGAGCGTATTGCCAAAGAACATCAGTCGTTTGAGATAAAAGCCAATGGATTTAGTGTGTCACCAAGTAATTGGGCATTTATAAATTTAGAAAAATCATATCAATTACAACGATTGGCAGATGAGGTTACCCTTAAGCTTGAGCCGCTTCGCGATCATCAAGCACCAGTGCCTAGTTGGGTAAAGCATTACCCTAATAAACTTGTGGCTTTTGAACGTTATGGCAGCCCTAATGTATTTCAGAATTTTCAGCCGCATTTAACACTACTCGCAAATGAACAAAGCGCAGCATTAGCGTTAGTCAAAAAAGCACTGCACGCTGAGCCACCGCAGGCACAAGGTGAAATAATTGGGATTGGAATTGGAGTGTCTGATCAGTTTGGTCAACAAAAAGAAATACTCGCTAAGTACTTTTTTGATGCCAAATAAATAGTTAATAGTGGGAGCTAATTACACATTTATTAACTTAAATGGTTTATGGGTTTGTGGTTAGCTTATCTGTTAAATGTTTTTTAAGTATGCGGGTGTTACGCGTATTTGCTTTAAACATGGCATCAAAAATATCTCCAAAAAATGGAATGAGCCCGCCAACAAAATCAATCAACATATTTATAATAATACGGCTTTTTACTCGCTTGCTAACACCTAAGCGCTGCGCTTCAATTAGTACATAGCCAGATAAAATAAGCCCTGCTAAATCACCTATCACAGGTAAAAGCCCAATCAACGACTCTACACCAAATTTAAATTTAGTAAACGGAATACCAATGCTGCTATCGGTAAAGCGGCTAAACTCTTCGAGCCGTTTTATGGTGGCTTTATATTCAGTTTGTGAGATGGAAGCTTGATTGTTTTTTTGCATACTAACAGCTCTCTTATTTTTAGGTGCGCTGAGCACATTTAAATTGTTGAGCGGCAATAAAGATGTATAGCCTGTATATACTAAACGCGCTATTGCCCGTTTAGTATAGTTTTAAACGTAAGGCGCTTAAATAGCGCCTTTAATTGGCCCATGTTCGTGGTTTACATGTGGGTTTTGACCGCGTTGACGAAGTAAATGATCCATTAAAGTAATAGCCATCATTGCCTCAGCAATCGGAATAGCACGAATGCCTACACAAGGATCATGACGACCTTTGGTGATCATTTCAACCGCTTCATTTTCGGTGTTAATACTATTACCGGGAATAGTAATGCTCGATGTCGGTTTAAGCGCAATTGATGCGATTATATCTTGCCCCGTTGAAATTCCTGCAAGCACGCCACCGGCATGATTTGAGGTAAAACCATCAGGGGTTAACTCATCACGATGTTCTGAGCCTTTTTGCTCGACTACATCAAAGCCATCGCCAATTTCAACGCCTTTAACAGCATTAATACTCATTAATGAATGTGCAAGTTCGGCATCTAGCCTATCAAATACTGGCTCACCTAAGCCAACAGGTACATTTTTAGCCACGACTTTTACTTTGGCACCCACTGAGTCGCCTTGTTTTTTTAGCTCGCGCATATATTCATCAAGCGCTTCAAGCTTGCTAACGTCTGGGAAGAAGAATAAGTTGTTTTCCACTTCGTCCCAATCGTAGTTTTCGGCTTTTATTGGCCCTAATTGACTCAAGCATGCTTTAACTTCAATACCATGAAACTGCTTTAAATACTTTTTAGCAATGGCGCCTGCCGCAACCCGAATAGCGGTTTCACGCGCAGATGAGCGGCCACCACCACGGTAATCGCGTAGGCCGTACTTGTGCCAGTAGGTATAGTCACCGTGACCTGGACGAAATACGTCTTTAATTTTGCCATAATCTTGTGAGCGTTGATCAGTATTTTCAATTAATAAACCAATACTGGTACCGGTGGTTTTACCTTCAAAAACGCCCGCTAAAATTTTAATTTGGTCGCTCTCACGGCGCTGCGTGGTATAGCGACTTTGTCCAGGCTTTCGACGATCTAAATCGTGTTGTATGTCGGCCTCTGTTATCTCAAGGCCTGCGGGCGTGCCATCCACTACGCCGCCTAATGCAACGCCGTGGCTTTCGCCAAAGGTGGACACTTTAAATAACTGCCCTATGCTATTACCTGCCATTAACTTTCCTCATTCCTAATGACTTATAGCCGAGAATTAACTCGGCTATTGTTTTGCCCAGCCATTTGGGATGAATGGCTAGTATTAATTATTACTGTGCAAAGTAGGCATCTAGTTGTTGCTTGCTAATAACAAACACACCTAATCCGCCTTGTTCAAACTCAATCCATTCAAATGGTGCGCCTGGATACAGTGCATCCATATGTACCATAGAGTTACCTACTTCGACAAATAACAAACCGTTATCTGTTAGATGCTCACTAGCTTGATCTAAAATAGTACGTGTTACATCAAGGCCATCGTGACCCGATGCTAACCCAAGCTCTGGCTCGTGGTGGAACTCACGTGGTAAATCAGCCATATCTTCAGCATCAACGTACGGTGGGTTTGCTACGATTAAGTCATATTTTTGCCCAGGTACACCACTGAATACGTCAGACTGGATCGGTAATACACGGTCACTTAGTTGATAGTCAGTGATATTAATATCAGCCACTTCAAGCGCTTCATAAGATATATCAACCGCATCAACTTGCGCATTTTCGAATGCTTGTGCCAATGCAATCGCGATACAACCTGAGCCCGTACATAAATCTAAAATACGCCCAACTGACTCTGGCTGCTCTAGCCAAGGTGTAAAACGATTATTAATAAGCTCAGCAAAAGGCGAGCGAGGAATTAATACACGTTCATCCACATAAAATGGCATATTGGCAAACCATGCAATGTTGGTCAGGTATGGAACTGGGGTAAAATCGTTAATGCGCTCGGCAATTAAGCCTGCTAAACGGTTTTTTTCAGTGCTGGTTAAACGGGCATGCATCAGCTCTTTGGGTGCATCAATTGGCAAGCTAAGTGCTGGTAATAACAAACTTACCGCTTCATCCCATGCGTTATCGGTGCCATGACCAAAGAAAATACCGCTACTTGCAAATTGACTTGTCGTCCAACGAAGCCAATCGTGTAAGGTTGAAAGTTCTGCAACAGCTTCATCCAGGGTTGCTTCTTCTATTAGTAATTCACTCATCAGTATTATCTGCCTGCTACTTTCAAAAAATTAACTCAATCGGGGCACACTATGGGCCCCATGATTGCCCTATTGTATACCCAAGCCACCTCTAGGTGCGAGTGACAGTTAGAATTAAAAGTAATTTAAACAAGGCATTGATTGCAAGTGTAATAGTCACTCTGTTGTTCAAATCAATAACGCAGTATAAATCGCTTTTAAACTAACCTTATTGGCGCCGTACTATGCACCTCAAAGCTGCTTGGGTATCACACCTTTTTACTCGATTTTTACCACTTTTTTGTTTAGACTGCCGCTATGAAAAAAGATCCACACTCAAACAATCTAATTAGTCCTGATGACATTGACTTGTTTCGTCAAAGTATCAGCGGTGCGCGCGTGTTCAAACAAGACACTCACCGTTTTAGCAATAAACCTAAAGTGTCACAAGCGAAGCAATTTGCCCAGCAAAAAAAGCAACAACAATCAGAATTTTTCTTTTCTGATGAATATGTGCCCGATATAGACACTAACGGCACTGTTAATTATGTGCAACAGGGTCAGGATCGTTTTTTAGCGAAACAACTTCGCCGAGGGGATTTTATACCTGATTTAACCCTCGACCTGCATGGCTTAAATAAAGAAGTAGCCAAGGATGAGCTCGCAGGGCTTATTCATGAGTGTAAAAAAAAGCATTATTACTGCGCCTGTGTTGTACACGGAATTGGCGGCCATATCCTCAGACATAAAGTGCCGCAATACTTAGTGCAGCACCCCGACGTTATTGCTATGCATCAAGCACCACTTGAATATGGCGGTAAAGGTGCGGTACTGATATTAATTAATTTACCGCAAAGTGATGAGTTTAGACGCTAATCAACAAGAGCCTTTTAGTGCATATATTTTCGATTATATTCCCGCTGATATTTATTGTGCTATGTGGCTATATTGCTAGCCGCAGTGGCTTTTTAGAGCGTATCCATATAGCGGGATTAAGTAAGTTTACTTTTTATATTAGTGTGCCGAGCTTTTTATTTTTAAATATGGCCAAAGCAGACTTACAAACCAGTGTCAGCTTAAATGGCTTTTTAAGTTTTTACATTCCGGTTATTTTAATTTACTTTTTTGCCCTAATTATTGACCGCTACATTCTCTCTAAACATCTTCAATACGAACGCCATAGCGTGTTTGCCCTTGGCAGTAGCTATTCCAATACTGTATTGGTGGGTTTACCTATTATTATTGCCGCATTAGGCGAGCAAATGATGGGCATTATTTTTATGATCATTACCTTTCATAGCGCATTATTGTTCACCCTTACTTTTTTAATTAGTGCAAACAGCGCCAGTCATGCGTTTTCCTGGTCAGCATTTTCCAAGAATATGCTACTCAATCCGGTAGTGTTAAGTATTAGCACTGGTTTATTGGTTAATTTGGCAGGGGTTACTTTATTTGCTGACTTAACTAATGGCTTAGCGCTTTTAGCCGAACCAGCTATTGCTTGTGCGTTATTTGTATTGGGCGCTAACTTAGCTTTTTATAAAATTAGCGATAACTGGCAAGCAGCGGCCATTGCCAGTCTATTAAAATTAGTCATATTACCTGCCTTGGTATTATTGCTAGGCACACACGTATTTACACTTAATGAGTCACTGTTAAAAGTACTGGTGCTATTAAGTGCATCACCATTAGGCGTTAATGCCTATTTAATTGCATGCCAAATAAAACAACACCAAGATACCCTAGCCAGTGCGGTAGTTTTATCTACAGTATTAAGTGTGTTGAGTTTTAGTGTGTGGTTAACCATTTTACTTTAGATATATGCCTAACCACGTTTTATTGTCAGGCTTTAAGCTGGGGAGGTTCGTAGTTTATACGGTTACATTAGCTGGCGCATCTATAGTGATGTAATCACTTTTATGGCTCACTTCATTGTAACTAATTTGGGCAACAGCACCAGTATTAAAAATTGGCATATTACCAGCGCATAGCTGATCAACCAAATAGCTCACCATAGGCATGTGGGCAACAACAAGCCAGGTATCGCATTCTGGATGAAGCGCAATTAACGTTTCTAAATAATCTGCAGCAACTTGAGGATTGCCCTCAGGAATAACATCGTGACAAGTTTCTTCAAATAAAAAGGTATTATTTTTTTTAACAGCCTCAGCCGTTTGCTGCGCTCTTACATAGGGGCTAACTAACAGGCCACTGGGAGCGTGCATTTTTTGCAACCATAGCCCCATTTTTTCAGCTTGCTGCTGACCCACAGAAGTCAAATTTCTACTGACATCATCAGAGTGCATCGGTGTTGCTTCACCATGACGCATTATCAAGATTGTTTTCATAAAAAATCAACCAATTAAAGAATATAAAACAGTAGCCAATTTGCTCGAATTTCCGCTATATTAATAACTCAAACCTATTTATTTTCTTAAAATAGTTCTTTCATGATGTTCAGGTAAATAGCGTCGCATTCCTGAAGTTATCATCTGTTGTTAACAATTTACGTTTAGTTTCAGGAGCATCATTTGAAAATCAGCACCAATGATAACAGAGCTTACCGCACACTAACACTGGACAATGGTCTAAAAGTGCTTTTAGTGCGCGATCAGGACTCAGCAAAAGCGGCAGCCTCCATGGCAGTTAACGCTGGTCACTTTGATGATCCTCTTGATAGGCAAGGCTTAGCGCACTTTTTAGAGCATATGTTGTTTTTAGGTACGGATCTGTATCCCGAATCCGGTAGCTTTAATAATTTTGTCTCTCAATCTGGTGGTAACACCAATGCCTGGACTGGTACGGAACATACCTGCTACTTTTTTGATATTAATAACAATCATATTGAATCGGCGTTAGCACAATTTAGCCGTTTTTTTATAGCGCCCGCCTTAAATCCCGCAGAAACCGAAAAAGAACGTAATGCGATTGAGGCTGAGTTTAAATTAAAGATTAAAGATGATGGCCGGCGCATCTATCAAGTGCACAAAGAAACGGTTAACCCTGCACATCCGTTTGCTAAGTTCTCTGTAGGCAACCTACAAACATTAGCTGATAGAAAACGCTGTATTAGTGATGAGTTACGCGACTTTTTTAATCAGCATTACCAAGCTCAATGGATGACCCTAGTGATTTGTGCCAATGAATCATTAGATACTCTTGAGGCATGGGCAACTCAATATTTCTGGCAGATTAAAGGCAATAACAGCAAGTTAAAGCCACCCATAGAGGCACCGCTTTATCGCAGCCAAGACTTAGGTAAGTTGCTCCATATTGAGCCACACAAGCATGTACAAAAGCTGATTATTAGCTTTGCCATGCCAAACATTGACGATTTTTACCGTCATAAAACTGTTAGTTTTATTGCCCACTTACTAGGGTACGAAGGGCAAGGCTCGTTGTATTCTGTACTAAAAGAACAAGGCTGGATCAATGCTCTTTCTGCCGGGGGTGGTATCAACGGTAGTAACTTTAAAGACTTTAATATTAGTATGGCGCTGACCGATGAAGGCATTGAATACTACGAAGACATTATTGAAATGGTATTTGAATACATTTGCTTAATAAATAACAACATCGGCAAACTCCCTCGCCTTTATCAAGATAAGCAAAAGCTGCTGCAAATCGCATTTGATAACCAAGAAAAGTCTCGGCTGATTGACTGGGTCAGCAATTTAAGTATTAACATGCAACATTACGATGAAGTTAATTACTTACAAGGCGACTATTTAATGGAAGGCTTTAAAGCCACCACTCATGAAATGGCGATGCAATGGTTAACCCCTCATAATATGCGTTTAGTGCTGATTCATCCGGGTGTAGAGCCTGAACACACAGCCGCTTGGTATAACACACCGTATAAAATTGAAAAATTGTCACTGCATTGGCTTGAAGCGCTGGCACAAATTAGTCAGCCACAAGGTGAAATGTTATTACCTACCGCAAATCCTTATTTAGCTAAAGATGTTGTTCTATACCCAATAGAGTCGCAGCAAGCTCATCCAACATTATTGGTAAAAGAAGCTGGCTTTGATTTTTGGTTTAAACAAGATGCCACCTTCAGAGTGGCTAAAGGGCATTTTTATTTAGCCATGGACTCTGACTTTGCAGTTAAAGATGTAAAGCATATGGCATTGACTCGATTGTTTTCTGATTTGTTTATGGATAGTGTTGGCGAACAATTTTATCCAGCTGAACTCGCGGGCTTAAGTTATCACTTAACCTCTCACCAAGGCGGCTTAACCCTGCATACTGCAGGGCTATCTTCAAGCCAACTAGAGCTGGTTGATCAGCTAATTGATGCACTATTTAACGTAAAAATTTGTGCTAAACGCTTTGCTGAATATAAAAAACAACTGGTAAGGCACTGGCGTAATAGCAACCAAAACAAACCCGTTAGTGAGCTCTTTAGTATTTTAGGCGCTAAAATAATGCCATGGAATCCACAGCCTGACGAGTTAGCAAATGCACTTAAAGATACCTGTTTTCATCAGTTTAATGAGTTTAGACAGGCGTTTTTTAATGCACTTCATGTTGAGTCTTTTTTACATGGCAATTGGCAACAAAATGAAGCGCTTGAGTTTCAGAAAAAGGTGGCACTGCACCTTAAAAAGTCAGCCGTTATAGAAGATTTAAAGCGCCCACTCTTTGAAATTACCAAAGTGACTCGTTACGAATTAGAACTCGCTTGTAGCGATAATGCCATGGTGATTTATTATCAAGCATTAAGCGATGATGTTGATGAAAAAGTAAAAATGATGGCGCTTAATCATTTAATTAACCAAGATTATTTCAATGAGCTACGGACCACACAACAACTAGGTTATTTAGTTGGTGCCGGTTATGCGCCCTTTAACACCCGTGCCGGAATTGCTTTTTATATTCAGTCACCTAAATTTGAACCAAGCACATTACTGCACAGGCATAATGTTTTTATTAGTCAATATTTATCAACCATTGATGAACTGACAGAGCAAACCTGGCTGCAACAAAAACATGGGCTAGTGACGCATATTGCCGAAAAAGACAAAAATTTGCGTTTACGTTCACAACGTTTATGGCTTGCAATTGGCAATGGCGATCATCAGTTTAATATGCAGCAACGCCTGCTAGATTCTTTAAACGCATTAACGCTTGAAGATTTAAAAAACTATGCAGCTGAAATTTTTAGTCCAGACCGCCCAAGATATGAGCTTTTAAGCGCTAAATCTGTGAATCAATCGGAGAATCTACCACTTTATTCGCATTCTCTTTGACTCTTGCTCGCGCTTGATTTAGATTGTCTTTTGTAAATAAGAAGTAAGACAATGAACAAAATAAAAATAATAAAATACATTCTATTGTTGACCACTTTGGTCACCGCCTACTCTGCTAGTGCATTTGAGTCATCATTTAGCTTGAACTTAAATGCGCTAGTCGTTAGCGTGTGTGCAATAATGTCATTACTGTTAATTTACTTTTTAACAGTTATTCACTCACTCAAGCGCTCACATTCCCAATTACAGCAATCTGAAAAACGCTTAAAAAGTACCGTAGAAGGTAGTGGTGACACGCTTTGGGACTGGAATATAAAAACCGGCAAAGTTATTCGTATTAACGACAAGTACGTGTTGAATAACAACAATCTAGTAGAGTTCCCACCTAATAAAAGCCTTATACACCCTCGTGATTTAACTCATGTAGATTACCTACTAAAAAAACACTTTGCTGAAGAGAGTACTTTTTTTGAAGCTACTTATAGAATTAAAGATAGCTTTGGTAAATGGCATTGGGTGCTCGACCGTGGAAAAATAATTGAAAAAGACGCAAACCTTAGCCCACTGAGAATGACTGGCACGGTGAGAGATATTTCTCAGCTCAAATCAACCGAAGAACGACTAAATCTATTTGCAAAATGCGTTGAGTCACTCACGGATGCACTGGCTATTTATGATAAAGATTTTAAGCTTGTTGATATTAATCCAAGCTTTTTAACTTTGTTTGGCGGTGTGCGTGAGCAATACCTTAAAAAAGAATTTCATTTAGCCGGTTACGACAAAAGCTACATAGAAACTATAAAAGACACCGTTCGAAAGCACGAGCATATTCAAGAAGAAGTAAAGCTGCGCAATAGCGATCATGCCCTACTGCCATTTGAAATTTCGATAGATGAAATTAAAAACGCGCAAAATCAAATAACTAATTACGTGGTGGTGTATTCTGATTTAACCGAGCGTAAAAAAACGGAGTCAGAGCTCAATAATTTATCCAATCGAGATCGCACCACCAGCTTACCTAACCGTAATTTATTTTTTTCTGATTTAAAAAAACTAGCAAAGCAGCATTCACACCATGCATTGTTAGTATTTGATTTAGATAACTTTAAAAAGATAAATGACTCATTGGGTCATCAGTTAGGTGACAGCTTGCTGGCAAAGCTTGCTATGCGCTTAAATAAGCTTACCCGTGAAAATGATGTATTTTATCGCCTTGGCGGCGATGAATTTGCGCTGGTTATGTCAAACACCAACGATATTCTCACTATCACCCGTATGGCTAAACAGTTTTTAGCGGCAATAGCTACACCGTTTAAAATGGCAGGTCATGAACTTGCTATCACCTCAAGCGTGGGTATAGTACTGTTCCCTGAAGATGGTAACACCCCCGAAATACTATTAAAGAACGCCGATACCGCTATGTATCATGCGAAAAAGAAAGGTAACAGCTACTTGTTCTTTAATGACACCATGAACCGCCAAGCAGTAAAGCGACTACAAATAGAAAACCTAATGCGCTTTGGCTTAAAAGAAGATCACTTTGAGGTATATTATCAGCCTAAAATGAATATTCGTACTGGTAAGCTTGCTGGAATGGAAGCGTTAGTGCGTTTTATTACGCCGAAAAAGGGGGTTATTAGCCCGGGGGTATTTATTCCAATCGCCGAAGAAACAGGGCAAATTATTGAAATTGGTGAAGTGGTTTTAAACAAAGCTTGTCGTGACGTAAAACAATGGTTAGACGCTGGATTATTTAACGCTCGTGTTGCGGTAAATTTATCAGCAAAACAATTTAGCCTACCCGATTTAACTTCGCGCATTGATGTGATTTTACAAAAAAATGAACTGCCCTCCTACTTTTTAGAACTCGAGATCACCGAAGGCACGGTAATGGACGACCCACAAGAAGCCATTGCGATTATGCGCTCTTTAAGTGCCCGCGGCATTCATTTAGCTATGGATGATTTTGGTACTGGGTATTCGTCGCTGGCGTATTTGAAACAGTTCCCACTAAATACGCTTAAGGTAGATAAAGCCTTTATTGATGATATGAAGACAGAGCGTGGCCGCAATATGGTGGACTCTATTGTCACTATTGCACATAACCTTGATTTACATGTAGTTGCTGAAGGTGTAGAGCAAGCCTCACAAATAAGCATACTGGAAGAGCTTAACTGTGAAACACTTCAGGGTTATTACTACTCTAAACCACTCTCAAAAGATGAATTTACTGCGTTTTTAAAACAACAACAAAGCCAATCAAAACTCAGTTTAATTAGAGCAACCAGTTAAGCACGCCATAGGCACGTTTTTATGCCGGTATTGCGTATTAATGCACGTCGATAATGTAGGTTAAATAAACACCACGCTGCAGGTCCCAACAATCCGCTTAAAAATAACCAGCGCTTCACAGGCATACCTTTTTTGATGGTTTCAATATACATAAGTGCGATAAACACACCGCTGAGTAAAATAAATAATACCATGGTCATCAAACTGCTTAAAAATTGAGGCGCGTATAATAGCGTTTAACTGGCTAAAATTAAAGCAACGTATTATTTAATTGTAGTCCTTTTAAATCAGACACAAAAAAGCCGAGCAACTTAAAAGCTCGGCTCTCAATTATCAATTCATCACAGCTTATTTGTCAGCACGACCCATAAACTTATGCTCGGCAGTATTAATGCGGATGCGATCACCAGTTGAAATATGCTCTGGCACTTGGATCGTTAAGCCCGTTGATAAGCGTGCAGGCTTTGAGCGAGCGCTGGCTGAAGCTCCCTTAATTGAAGGGTCGGTTTCTTCAACAACAAGTTCAACACTTGAAGGAAGATCAAGACCTACCGCAGTACCGTCAATTACAATAACGTGCACACCTTGGGTTTCTTCATTAACAAATTGAATTTCTTCCGCTATGGCGTCTTTATTTAAATTGTAAGGCGTGTAATCTTCATTATCCATGAAGACATACTCATCCCCATCAATATACGACAGCATGGCTTCACGACGGGTTAAATCAGCAAGATTAAGCATATCGCTGTCTTTAAACGTTTCGTCAACTTTACTACCCGTTACTACATCGTATAAACGCATACGGTATAAACTACCACCAGCACGACCTTGCGGTACTGAGCGTACGATATCTTTTACTACTAATACACGGCCATTAAAGTCAATAGCCGTCCCTTTTTTAACATCACTCGCCTTTGGCATGGGTGAATTCCTATTGTTTTTTTGATTGCGAGAAACATACCACGAAACTGATTTTGTTCAACAATAAAGTGATATGATTAGCTTCTTACTTCGTATTGACTTATAAATCTGTAATTTAGACTGAAACACGTGTTATCTAGTGGCAAAAAGCTGCTATGGTTAAGTTATCGATTATGACCTCAAGGAATGGCTCATGAACCAACAAACTGTACATACTTATTTAATGAACAAACCGTTAGTTAAACTAACGCAACCTTTTGCTAAAGATGTTGATGTATATAAAGTAAACCATAAGATGTTCGCCACCCTTGCACTGAGCAATGAGGGTGAAACCGATGAAAACGGCGAACCTATTTGGTGGCTAAACTTAAAGTGCGACCCTGATGAAGCACAGTCATTACGTGATATTTTTCCTTCGGTGATTCCAGGTTATCATATGAATAAACGCCTTTGGAATACAGTGATTTTAGACGGCTCAGTACCACAAGGTGAAATTGAGCGTATGATTGATAATTCATTTAATTTGGTGGTCGACAATATGCCAGATAAAGACAAACAGGCTATTGAAGCCTTACTGTAAATAAGCGTCTATATCTCTATATTTACTGATAATCAAACATAAAAAAAGCCGCATAATTTGCGGCTTTTTTACGTTAACTTAAGACATTAATCTTTGTGTTCAGTCATCTCATTTTGAGTATCAGTCGATTTATCATCTGCCTGCTCTGACTCAACTTCAGCTGTTTTAGTGGCTGTAGTGTAAAACTTATCGCCTTTATCAGCCATTGCAACCAGTGATTCACAGGGTGCAAAAATGGCATTGCTGTTAGCCAGTGTAGACATATCAGAGCTTATTTTACTCGCACCTAATTTGTCCATGTAGCTAAACGGACCACCTAAAAACGGTGGGAAACCAATACCAAAAATAGCACCAATATCACCATCACGCGGGCTTGCGATAATACCATCATCTAAACAACGAGCCGCTTCATTGAGCATTTGTGAAACACAGCGTTTAGCAATCTCGTTTTTATTTAAACGTGGGGCCGGTGTCACGCCAAGTAGTTCGTATACTGATTCATCAACCTTCTTGCCTTTCTTGTCGTATTCATAAAAGCCACGACCTGTTTTACGACCGAGGCGCTTTGAATCAATCATGCGTGAGAAAGCATCGGGTCCTTTAAAACGCTCACCCAATTCTTTTTCAAGAATTGGCGCAATTTTAGATCCAATATCAATACCTACTTCGTCCAGCAATGCCAACGGTCCAACAGGAAAACCAAACTCGACTAAAGCCGCATCTATTTTTTCAATCGGCTCACCAGCAAGCATTAAGTTAGCCGCTTCATTAAGGTATGGCGCTAAAATACGGTTTACATAAAAACCAGCCATATCTTTTACCACAATTGGCGTTTTACCTTGCTTACGTGCAAAGTTAACTACACGAGCAATGGTTTCTTGTGACGTGCCTTCGTGAGGAATGATCTCTACCAGTGGCATTTTCTCTACTGGCGAGAAATAATGTAAACCAATTACATTTTCAGGACGTTCTGCTTTTGCTGCAATTTGAGAAATAGGTAATGACGAGGTATTACTTGCAAAAATAGTATTAGCTTGGCATTGCTGCTCAACATCAGCAACCATACCTTGCTTAAGCTCTAAATCTTCAAATACCGCTTCTATTACTAAATCTATGTGCTTAAAGCCGCTATAATCCGTGGTACCCGTAATGCGGTTCATGGTTAACTGCATATCAGCTTTAGACATAATACGGCGCTTAAGGCGTTTATCTAAGATTTTGTATGTGTAGTTCATGGCATTACTTATGCCCTGCTCTGCCACATCTTTAATGCGTACCGGCAATTTAGCCTTAACCGCACTTACATGGGCAATACCTGCGCCCATTAATCCGCCACCTAACACAGCAGTTTTACTAATCGCAGGAGCGTCATCGTTGCGCCATTCTTTTTTCATTTCAGTGGTTGCAAAGAAAATACCGCGAAGTGCTTTAGACTCATCACTCATTACTAACGTAGCAAAGCCTTCGGCTTCGGTTTTATACGCTTTCATTTCATCAAGCTCTACGCTTGCACGAACCGCTTTAATAATCGCAAGCGGCGCTGGGTAGTGACCACCGGTTTTTTTAAGTACGTTTTCTTTAGCTTTTTTAAAGATAAAGTTACGACCAAACGGGTTTGATTCTAATAACTTGCTGACCTTATCAAGTTTAGGCTCTTTAGCTTGTGGCTTTTTCTTCTCAGCAAACTCTTTGGCCACTTTTAGCAGTACGCTTTGTGGAACACAATCATCCAATACACCGGCTTTTTTAGCTTGTTTTGGACGAATTTGCTTACCAGTTAGCATCCACTCAAGGGCTTTTTGAATACCCACGATTTTAGTTAAGCGTTGTGTACCACCACCGCCAGGCAATAAACCTAGTTGTACTTCTGGTAAACCAATTTTAGTTAAATCGCTATCTGTACCAACGCGATAATCACATGCTAAAGCAAACTCTAAACCACCACCTAAAGCAGCGCCGTGAATAGCACTAACCGTGGTATACGGTAGTTTTTTCATATCAAAAAATGCTTGATGGCATAATTCGCTGATAGCTAATGCATCTTCGCGTTTTTCAACGCTGTCTAGCATTTTCACATCAGCACCGGCAATGAAGTTATCACTTTTGCCACTAATAAATACCATACCTTTCACTGCATGCTCTTTAGCTTGTGCTAATAATGCTTTTAAATCATCAGCAAAGCTGTCACGCAGGGTATTCATTTTTTCACCCGGCACATCAATGGTTACCACGGCTATTTTGTTATCATCAACCGTTAAATTAAATACTGAATCTGTCATTACGCACTCTCCAATACAAAGGCTGCACCTAAACCACCCGCAGCACAGGCAGTCGTTAACGCTAAACCACCGCCACGACGCTTAAGCTCGTATAAGCTTTGTGTAATTAAACGCGCGCCGGTTGCCGCAAATGGGTGACCATAAGCGAGTGAACCGCCGTTAACGTTAAACTTATCCATGTTAATTTCACCTATGGCTTTATTTCGCCCTAAGTGCTCTTGTGCAAATTTATCTGAAGCAAACATTTTCATATTCGCTAAGGTTTGCGATGCAAACGCTTCATGCATTTCAATAAGGTCTAAATCAGCTAACGTAATACCTGCTCTATCAAGCGCGATTGGCGTTGAGTGGGCAGGCCCCATTAGCATGTCTTTTTCTACGCCTATGGCTGAAAACGCAAAACTGCGTACGTAGCCTAATATTTCGTAACCCAATGCTTTTGCTTTGCTTTCGCTCATCATTAACACTGCAGCTGCGCCATCGGTTAATGGGGTTGCATTAGCGGCAGTCACAGAGCCGTGCTGACGGTCAAATACGGGTTTGAGCTTGGCATAACCCTCAACCGTTGAGTTTTTACGAATATTGTTATCTTCTTCAATAAAGCTTTTATAAGGCGGTAAGTGCGCCGTCATTACTTCATCTTTTAACTTGCCATCGGCCCAAGCTTGAGTTGCTAATGAGTGAGAACGATGTGCTAAAGCATCTTGATCTTCACGGCTAATATTATGGGTTTTAGCCATTTGCTCAGCTGTTTGTCCCATTGATAAACCCGTTGAGTACTCAGCAACTGCTGGCGGTACTGGTAATAAATCTTTTAAACGTAGTTTTGAGAATATTTTTAAACGCTGACCAAGCGTACGGGCTTTGTTTAAATCGACTAAACTGCCGGCTAATTTTTTACTTACACCAATTGGCAATACAGACGATGAATCGGCACCACCAGCAATACCCACGTTTACAGAGCCTGCCATAATAGATTCGGCAACATTTGCAATTGCTTGAAAGCTAGTTGCACACGCACGTGACACTGAATATGCATCAACGCCAACTGGCATACCTGTACCTAATACAATTTCACGTGCAATATTTGGCGCTTCTGGCATTTGTACTACTTGACCAAAAACCAGTTGATCGATTTCTGACTTGTCGAAATTTAATCGCTCAAGCATTTCATTAACTACTAGCTTACCCATATCCAATGCTGGTACATGGTGAAACGCAGTTGCTTGCTTAGCAAAAGGAGTACGTAGGCCGCTTACAATGGCAATACGGTCGCCTTTTGGTGTTTTAAGTATGTTTTGCTCAGACATTTATTATTCTCTCCCGCTGACAGGTCAGACCTGTATGTTTTCCTCGATTCTAAACAACCCGTGTGATAAAGCCAATAGATAAACGTAAATTAATCATAAAGCGCCATTGTAAATCACTACATACATTGTGTAAGGGTAATACAATAGGCTTTTTTAGCAGGTTTTACAAAGTTTTGTGTTAGGCTAAAAAGCGTTAAAAAATAACGAACTATTTTCAAAAAATCAGTCTAACTCTTGAGTTATCCACTTATAAACCTTATAACTAGCTCAGTATTTGTTACCTAACCACTTTAGGTATTATTTAAGCTGACGAGGACAGTCCACTTATTATGGCAGCTAACGCATTTTCAAACTTAAAAACGTATTTAGACACCCAAATTATTGGCCAGCCAGCGCTCACTCAAGCACTCTTAATTGCTATATTAGCCGATGGTCATTTACTTGTTGAAGGCCCTCCGGGGCTTGCAAAAACGCGAGCGGTTAATGCTTTAGCAAAAGGTATTGAAGGCTCGTTTCAGCGTGTTCAGTTTACCCCAGACTTATTACCTGCCGATGTAACCGGCACTGATATTTATCGTCAACAAACCAGTGAGTTTGTGTTTGAAAAAGGCCCTTTATTTCATAACCTCATATTAGCGGATGAAATAAACCGAGCACCAGCAAAAGTACAGTCAGCTTTATTAGAAGCAATGGCCGAGCGCCAAGTTACTGTGGGCAAAAATACGTATCCACTTAGTGACCTGTTTTTAGTGATGGCAACACAAAATCCGCTTGAGCAAGAAGGGACCTACCCACTACCAGAGGCGCAATTAGACCGTTTTTTATTACATTTAAGTATTAATTATCCAGGGGCTGAGCACGAGCTTGATATTTTACGCCTAACCCGTGGTGAAGCACTTAATGATGAAGCCCCAGTGCTTGAGCAAATTTCGCAAGCAGAGCTGTTTGCCGCTAGAAAAGCGATTTTGGGTCTGTATTTAGCAGAGCCACTAGAGCAATACTTAGTTCAGTTGATTATTGCTACTCGAGAAGGCGCAAACTTAGATGAGCAACTTGGCCGCTGGATTGAATACGGCGCCAGCCCACGTGCCACGATTGCTTTAGATAAATGTGCCCGCGCTCATGCGTGGTTAAGTGGTCGTGATTTTGTATCGCCTGACGATATTCAAGCTGTGGTACATAATGTATTACGCCATCGTATTATTTTAAGTTACGAAGCACAGGCCGATGG
The DNA here is from genome assembly GCF_003173795.1 of Pseudoalteromonas sp. meg-B1. Lineage (GTDB taxonomy): Bacteria > Pseudomonadota > Gammaproteobacteria > Enterobacterales > Alteromonadaceae > Pseudoalteromonas > Pseudoalteromonas undina. The sequence continues at coordinate 110,387 of NZ_QGQU01000004.1, forward strand.
TATTACAAAAGATCAGGTTATTAGCCGTATTGTTGAACTAGTTGCTGTACCTTAAGTTATGCAAACACACTTTGATTCTCAGGCATGGCTTAAATTAAGTCATAGCCATGGTGTTAATTTATCGCTTAAAGAGCTGATGTATTATAAAGCAAAAGCGCAACTGCTTGAGCTGGCACCTAAAGTTAGAATAAAAAATACCTTAGCGGGGCAATATCTGGCGCCGCATAAAGGCCGTGGCATGGAGTTTGCCGAAGTGCGCCATTACCAACACGGTGATGACATACGCTCTATTGATTGGCGGGTCACGGCTCGTACCGGTGAAACCCACACCAAACTTTTTCAAGAAGAAAAAGAACGCCCGGTATTTGTATTTACCGACTTTTCAAACTCCATGTTATTTGGCTCTCAATTATTATTAAAGTCGGTGCAAGCTGCACATATTAGCGCCTTAGTTGCATGGTCTGCTTGCCAACGTGGCGATAGAATTGGCGGTATTGTGTTTAATCAGCACTCGCATTTAGAGCTTAAACCTAGTGCCCGTGAAAAGGCCGTGTTAAAGCTGTGTCATAATTTATGCGACGCCCATCAGCAGGCACTTGAAAATATTGATAAACCTGCCAGTAATAACTTTAGTGACAACCTTAAGCGTTTAAATCACTTAGCTAAACCCGGTAGTTTGGTTTATATCGTATCCGATTTTAACGCCTTAGATGACGCCAGCTTTAAACAACTCGAATTACTTGCGCGGCACTGTGAGTTAATAGGCTGCCATATTAGCGACCCCTTCGAGCATAAGTTACCTGCTTTCCAACAAGCGGTTACGGTAAGTGCTAATAATCAGCAGTTTGCCCTCCCTTTGATGGATAACAGTTTTAGAGAACGATTTGCCAAAAATGCCGAGCAAGCATTTAGCGCGCGTATTAATCGTTTAACAAAATCTGGGCTTAACCTATTATCATTCGATGCAGCCACTGCGCTGGAACTGCAATTAGTGAGAAGATAAATCATGCAAACCTCTCCACTTGATGGCCTTCACGATATTATTGCTCCCTCTCACGTTGACTGGTGGCCGTTAGCCCCTGCTTGGTGGGTAGTTATTAGCATTGCACTGTGCTTAGTGTGTGGCTTAATTATAATTATGTACAAAAACTATCAATTTAAAAAACCAAAACGTAAGGCGATTAAATTAGCAAATCAACAACAATCAGCGCAGCAATTGCATATTATTTTAAAGCGTTTGGTGATCACCTATTACGATCCACGCTTAGCAGCGCAATCCACAGCTAACTGGTGTAAAACCCTAAGTCAACTTGCTGCAATTCGTTTTAATGAAGATGAAATTTCAGGCCTATATAGCACAGCACAAACACCACCGGCACTCAGTGATAAGTTTCGCCAAGCTATTAAACAATTTAAGCTAAAGGAGCCACTGCATGTTTGAATTTAGCTGGCCATGGCTGTTTTTATTATTGCCGCTTCCTTTAACGTTACTGCTATTAAAACCCGCAGCAAGTAATGCAACGACACGTTTACGCATCCCAAGTTTTGCATCGCATAATTTAAATAATCAACATGTAGAGCCCAGTGCACGTAAGTTAAACACTCTTGAATGGTTGCTATGGGCATTATTAGTAACAGCATCTGCTAACCCTACTTGGTTAGATGAGCCTATATCGCTGCCTAATGAAGGTCGCGACATTATGCTCGCTGTGGATTTATCGGGCTCAATGACAGAACAAGACATGGCTTATAATGGCCAATATGTTGACCGTTTAACTATGGTTAAAGCAGTGCTTAGCGATTTTATAGAGCAGCGTCAAGGCGACAGACTCGGGCTAATATTGTTTGGTGATACCGCGTTTTTGCAAACACCTCTCACCCGTGATGTAAAAACCGTCAGCAAAATGCTTACTGAAGCACAAATTGGCCTAGTAGGACGTGCCACGGCTATTGGTGACGCTTTAGGTTTATCGGTTAAACGCTTTGCTAGTAAAAAAGAAAGTAATCGTATTGTGGTGTTACTAACAGATGGACAAAACACCGCAGGAAACCTTGACCCCGAAGATGCCCTATTACTAGCTCGTGAAGAAGGCATAAAAGTGTACACCATCGGAGTCGGCTCAGATAACCCTCGTGGCTTTAGTTTATTTAATATGGGCTCTGGGGGCAGCAATTTAGATGAGAGTTTACTGAAAAATATTGCCGAACAAACAGGGGGTCTGTACTTTAGAGCCAAAGATGTCGCTGGGTTGCAACAAATCTATGCAGAGCTTGATAAACTCGAGCCAATTAGTGCTGATGAGCAGACCTTTCGCCCGCAAACAGCCTTGTTTTATTATCCGTTATTACTGGCCATTCTATTAATAAGTGCAATGGCATTTTTAAAAACAGTACGTGCATTGAAGGAGCCAAGCTAATGGATTTTGAGTTTATTCGCCCCGCTATTTTATGGCTGCTACTCCCTGCCCTAGGGCTGTTTTTTATTGCCATGCTTAAAAAGAAAAAAGCCCAATCGGCGCCACTCATTGCGCCACATTTAGCACAATTTGTTATGAGTGAATCAAATAATCAGGCTCGTCAGCCGCTGTGGCTAGTTGCGTTATTTTGCAGTTTAGCCATTATATTTAGTGCAGGCCCGAGTTTTGAGGAAAAGCAAGTCCCTGTATTTCAAAGCAAAAGTGCCCGCGTTATTGTAATGGATATGTCGTACTCTATGTATAGCACCGACATTGCTCCTAATCGATTAATGCAATCTCGCTTTAAAGCCCTCGATATGATTGAGTTATTTAAAGAAGGTGATACTGCATTAGTAGCCTACGCAGGCACTGCCTATGCCATTTCTCCACTGACCAATGATGCAACCACCCTTGCTAATCTTATTCCTAGTTTGAGCCCTGAAATTATGCCTGATAAAGGCTCCAACGTGCTGGCAGGTTTAGACATGGCGCAAGAGCTGCTCACTCAAGCAGGCTACCTAGATGGTGATATTATTTTGATCACCGATGGTATTGAACAACAACAGCAAAGTGATATAAGTGGTTTTACTAACAGTAGCCAGTATCGACTTAATATTTACGGTATTGGCACTGAGCAAGGTGCACCAATAAAGTTACCTGAAGGCGGATTTTTAAAAGATAATTACGGCCAAATTGTAGTGCCGACACTCAATGGTTCTTTACTCAAAGGAATAGCAAAGAATAGTGGCGGCCAATACGCTAATTATCAACCAAGTAATAGCGATATTGCCATTTTTTCACCGCAAGCAAACAGTGAAATACTAAAAAGTGAAAAACCAAATTTAGCCTTGTGGCGAATCGATGCTGGCATTTATGGCTTGCTTATTTTGCTGCCCTTAGCTCTATACTTATTTAGGCGCTCTGCGTTTATTGGTGCGGTGCTATTGCTAAGCTTTTTACCTCAGCAAAATGCCCATGCAGTAGAGTTACCAACGCTATTTAAAAATACCGATCAACGTGCATTAGAAGCTTACAACAACCAAGAGTACCAACAAGCAGCGCAAGCGAAGTCCAACGCTCTCAAAGGCGCTGCACTTTATCAGCAAGGTCAGTTTGAAGGCGCTCTGAACGAATTTAGTCAAGATAAATCAGCTACTGGTTATTACAATTACGGTAATGCACTGGCTAAAGCCGGACAATTAGAGGCTGCTATAAACGCTTACAAACAAGCGCAATCACTGCATTCTGATTTTACCCAAGCAGCCGATAACCAAGCGTTAGTTGAGCAGTTACTTAAGCAACAGCAAGACCAAGAAAACCAACAAGGTAATGATTCGCAAAATCAAGATGATCAAAGTCAAGATGATGCAGATAAATCAAAACAAGATCAGCAAAAAAATGGCGATAAAAATAACGCAGATAAAAGCGAAGATAACAGTCAAAACAGTGAAGAGCAGCAATCGGGTGAGCCCTCGGAGCAATCAAAAGATCAACAAAGCCAATCTGGTGAGCAGTCAGATGAACAAAATCAGCCTGACATGCAAGCTCAATCACAAAACCAACAAGACGAGAACAAAGACGACGATAGTAAGCCTCAGCAAGACGAGCAACAAAGTCAACCCAATCAAATGAATGAGCAACCGCCATCAGATGAGCAGAAGCAGCAAGCACAACAACAAGCTATGCAAGCACAGGCGGCTGAACTCACTAATGAAGAAAAAGAGAAAGCACAGCAACTAAATCAGTTACTAAGAAAAGTGCCCGACGATCCCGCTATTTTATTAAGAAACAAAATGCAATTAGAAGCCCAAAAAAGACAATATCAACGCCGTCCAACAGGAGTAGAAAAATCATGGTAATGCGATTATTTTGCTGTTTATTGCTATTAACTGCCATGCCATTAATGGCCGCCACTTCATTAGAGGCAAGCGTAGATAAAAACCCGGTACTGGCAGGTGAGTTTTTTATGCTCAATATTAGCGTTGATGATTCAATCAAAGGGCAACAACCCGATACTTCAGCGCTGTTAAAGGATTTCGTAGTCGGCCCTATGAGCTTAAGTAGCCGCACCAACATTATTAACGGTAGCATTAAAAAACAAACATCGTGGTCTGTTAAGTTAATGACTCGCAAAGCCGGCGAATACACAATTCCTTCTTTTAGTGTTGCAGGGCTCAGCTCTCAACCAATAAACTTGTCGGTTAAAGAGCGAAGCAGCGATGCGGGCAAAAATGATGATATATTTTTAAAAAGCTCGCTTACAAATAACAGCTTATTTGTGCAAGAGGCTGGCGTTTACACCATTAAACTTTACTTAGCTAAAGAGCTACTTGATGGCAGCTTAAGCACGCCAAGCATGGAAGATGCTCAACTCACCCAGCTAGGTAAGCAAAGTGAAGATTATGAACTGGTTAACGGTAAACGTTATTTAGTGATCACCCGTAATTATTTAATTCAGCCGCAAAAAAGTGGTGCATACACCATTGAAGCACCGGTTTTTCAAGGGCGTGTTCAACAAAACTATCGCCAACTAGAGGTGTCGGCACTTGGCGATGAACAACAGATTGAAATCAAACCCATCCCTGAGAACTATCAAGGTGATTGGTTACCCAGTGAATTAGTAAGTCTAACCGAGCAATGGCAACCAGACGATAATACCGTTGAGGCCGGCACGCCAATAACACGCACTATTATGCTTACCGCATTAGGGGTTACTAAGGAGCAACTACCCGAAATTGATATGCCTACTATAGATGGTATTCGCAGCTACCCGGATGAAAAAGAGACTAATAATGCAGTACGCGATGGTCGAGTGGTATCACAGCAAAGCGCCTCATTTGCGCTACTACCACAAACACCAGGCACTTATACATTGCCTGAAATTACCCTGCCTTGGTATAACACCAAAATGAACCGAATTAGTTACGCAACTTTACCAGAACGCACAATTACGGTAACACCAAGCACCACAGCGCCAGCAAACTCACTAAATACACCCGTTGAAAGTACTTTAAACAACACGGATGCAGAGCCAACGCAGCAAGCGCTCAGCGTGCAACGCCACACTAGTACGCCTCTATGGCTTATTATTGTAGCCGTATTAGGTTACATATTATGGATTGTGACCCTGGTTCTTTACTTTATGAAACGCTCAGCTAAAGAAGTGCAACAAACGACGCAAGCAAATCATAGAGGCAATCAGCAAGCAGATTTAAAAACACTGCAAATACTTGCTAAAAGCCATGATAATAAAGCATTTTACGATGCACTTAATCTATACGCGCTAACTCGAACAGATAAAAAGGTAGGAGCTCTCACCCATTTATGCGCTATGATAAACAACTCGCAGTTCACTGCGCAGGTAAATAATTTACAAGCACAGTTGTACGGTAACCAATCGGCTAGCACTGATTTAGAAGCGATTGTTAGTTTATTAAAAAAACATCAATCGCACACAGCTAAGTCATCATCTGCGTTAAAAGAGCTATATTCTTAATAAGAATCTTAGTTACTTTTTTTGGCCTATAATAATTTTAATTAAAAAGTGCTTATGTTTGGAAATAAAAAATCGAATGATCGGGTCTTAATTAATATGGCTGAAAAACAACAACGCTATGAAGCCTTGGTTCATGTTTATCATAAGGAACTCTATCGCTTTGCTTACTGGTTATGTAACGATCCGACTATTGCTGATGACTTAGTGCAAGAAACCTTTTTGCGTGCATGGCGCTCGCTTGATTCGTTACTCGACCAAAAAGCAGCTAAGCCATGGTTGCTGACCATTTTAAGGCGTGAGAATGCCAGACGCTTTGAGCGCAAGCAATTTGATTACAGTGATGTAGATAACGACACATTGGTGGATCAAACCAGCCATAGTTTAGATACAGCAATGGAACAAACCGTTATTCAGCGACAAATTTCTTTATTGGCTGATGACTACAAGGAGCCGCTGTTGCTACAGGTGGTAATGGGCTGCACCGGAGATGAAATTGCAGACATTCTTAACTTAAATAAAAATACTGTTATGACACGTTTATTCCGAGCAAAAAATCAACTTAAAGAGGCATTAAGCCGTGATGATGAACAACTTAAAGGAGCATCAAAATAATGGATGAACTTGAGTTTCGTCGCCGCACGATTGCGCAGCCAAATGAGCTGGACAAAGAGCTTCAGGAATTTGCAAACAGCAGTGCCGACAGACAACAATTTTTAAATGAAAGCAAAGCATTCGATAAACAACTCGACGACGCGCTTGATATTACTGTACCTGACAATCTTGCTGAACGAATTATTTTAAACACCTCGTTAAAAGAAAAAGCTAGAACAGATGAACTTGAGCAAAAGGATAACGTGGTTAGTGCACGCTCATGGTTTAAGTTCGACCGAATGCATTTGGCTTTGGCAGCTTCGTTTGTGATTGCAGTTAGTGCGTTTATGTTTAGCGAAGAACAAAGTATTAATCAAACGGCTGGTGAGCATGCACTAGCCCATGTTTACCATGAAATTTATGCGTTAAATAAAACTCAACAAATTAGCATCCAAACTGTCAATGAAAAGCTGGCTTTACTTGGCGGCCATATTAGTGATTTACCTGGCAAAGTGACTTATGTTAACTTTTGCGATTTTCAAGGTGAGAAAGGTATTCATTTAGTGTTTGAGTCTGACTTTGGGCCTATGACCGTGTTTATTGTGCCTAGCGATAATCAAATCTTTGAAATTGGCTCTGATGATTTTAATGACTCTCGCTATGCTGGCCATATAAATCGTGGCAAACAGGCCGATACAGTGCTAATTGCAAGCCTTGGCTCACCAGTTGATATGTATAATGAACGTATTTCAGGTGCTATTCGCTGGCTTTAAGCCATTATAGAAACAATAAAAAACCGCAACGAGTGTGCGGTTTTTTTATTATTTAAAAGCCAAAGCTGCTTACTGATTACTTACAAACATCAGCAACTGCGTTAGCAAAGTAGTTGATATTTGCTTGGCTAATACCTGCTACATTAACACGGCTAGAACCGACAATGTAAATACCGTATTCTTTTTGCAAGCGCTCGATTTGCTCTTTATTAATACCTAAGAAAGAGAACATACCGTGTTGGCGGTCAATAAACGAGAAGTCTTGAGCAATGTCTTTCGCTGCCAGGCTGTCTTTAATTAAACTACGTAACCCATTAATACGGTTACGCATTTCATCAAGTTCACTGTGCCATAGCTGCGTTAACTCTGTGCTGCTTAAAATAGTGTTTACAATGTCTGCACCATGCGCTGGCGGCATAGAATAAATGCTACGTACCACACTTAATAACACCGAGTTTGAAATATCAGCTGTTGCACTGTCTTTTGCAATGATTGAACAGGCACCAATACGCTCACGGTATAAGCCGAAGTTTTTAGAACATGATGAACAAATGATCAACTCTTCAACCGCATTGGCTAAAATACGTAAACCATTCGCATCTTCTTCTAAAGAAGAGCCAAAACCTTGATATGCAATATCAATTAATGGCGTAAAACCCACATCTTTTGCAAGTTCAGCAATAGTATTCCATTGTGTTTCGTTTAAATCCATACCACTTGGGTTGTGACAACATGCATGTAATAACACCACATCGCCCTTAGGCACCTGTGTTAGTGTTTCAACCATTTCATCAAACAATAAATCTTTGTTTTCGTAGTCGTAGTATGGGTATTCTTTTACCGTTAAGCCTGCAGCTTCAAATAAGCTAATGTGGTTAGCCCACGTTGGGTTAGTAACCCATACAGTAGCGCCTGGATTACAACGTACAATAAATTCTGCTGCAACACGAAGTGCGCCTGTACCACCAGGTGCTTGTGCTGTGCGTACGCGATTAGCTAATAATGCTGGGTGCTCACCAAGAAGAAGATTTTCCATTTGTTGACAGTAATCTAAGTTACCAGCAAGTCCAATGTAAGATTTGCTCATTTCATTTTCTAAACGAAACGCTTCTGCTTTTTTTACTGACTTTAATACCGGGGTATTCCCCTGCTCGTCTTTATATACACCAACCCCTAAGTCAATCTTATTTGGGTTAGTATCTTGCTTGTAGGCCGCCATAAGGCCAAGAATAGGGTCTGTTGGTAATGGTTTTAATACTGAGAACATTGGCTATCTCTTCGTTATTTAGGGGTTAGCTGTTGCGCTAAGCTTAACATAAAAACTCACTTGATTGACTAGTGTTATTTACACTAAAAAGTGAGGAATTTTAATACAGCACGCAATTAATAACGCGAGCGTCGCTTTATCAAAAAAATCAGTGTTAAAAGCTTCACCATCAACAATACCTATACATTGCTGTTGTGCATTAAATAGCGGTAAACAGGCTTCTGCTTTTACTTTCGGATCGCAAGTGTAATATTCACCGCCTGCTGCCAAATATTGCTCAACGTTATTTATAACGCGTCCTTTACCACTAAACGCTACCTGAACGTTATTGCTGGCAGTCGCAAATTCAGCAGTAAGCGGAAATAAAGGACGACTCGGCGCACCAAAATAAGCCAGCTTTAATAACTGCTCCCCTTCATTGGTGTGGGTATTCTGATAAATGCCGTACCAATCAAGCTTTGTGTTTTCAATGACGTAGTCAACAATCAATTGAAGTTGCGCTAATTTTTCAGTTGTTTGCGTACTTTGGCTGACATAATCGCTTAGTTTAAACGGCTCATCCTGTAGGTAACCAAATAAACTGCATGCCCCACCTTCACCTAGCTCAGGAATTTGGTATTCCCAACGCACGGCTGGTGCAGCATTTTTATTTAGGTATTGCTCAAGCTTTTCTAGCTCAGCGTGAATTAACTGTGGCTCAACATTAAGTTGAGCATACTCTAAGTAAGAATTAACCATTTGGACGTCCATACATCTATAATGCCGAAATAGTAGCATGGATGTTTTTATAGTGCTAGCCAATTTAAAGCGCTTTTTTAAAATCTTTAAACACTTTTATTCATAGATATAATTGCGGTATTTAAACTGGTTGCTTTATCTTTGGGGGCATTAAAAGGTGTTCAGCTTAGGTGCAAAAATTACGCCTTTGCTTCACAAATTTGTTATTATTTGCCGCATTATTATATTCAATCTTAAGTAGGTTAATTATGAGTGATAGTCACTTAGTGTATTCAACAGCAACAGGGCGAATTGATCAGCCAAAGCCAGAAAAAGAACTGGATGTAAAACTATTTAAAGACGGGTCAATTCGCATAGAACGTCAAACCAAAGGCCGAAAAGGTAAAGGTGTAATGCTGGTTGTTGGTCTTGATCCACAACAGCATGATTTGAAAAAGTTAGCAAAAACAATAAAAAGTAAGATGGGCCAAGGGGGCGCAGTAAAAGAAGGTGTTATTGAAGTACAAGGTGATGATCGCGACAAATTAAAAGCGATTTTAGAGGGATTAAAATTTAAAGTAAAAATTGCGGGTGGTTAACCCGCAATTCTTGCTTATTTAATAATTTTTAGCGCTGCTAATTGATCAAATAATGCGGGAATATCATCCTCAGCCACTGGCTTACTAAAATAATAGCCTTGAACAATAAAACAATTATTATTTTGTAAAAACTCAACTTGCTCGATTGTTTCGACCCCTTCGGCAACTACATCAAGCTTCAGCTTTTGTGCCATAGCAATAATGGCCGCAGTGATCTCCATGTCGTTATCATCCTCAGGTATATCTTTGACAAACGAGCGGTCAATTTTAAGAATATCGACAGGGAAACGCTTAAGGTAACTCAGTGAAGAATAACCCGTACCAAAGTCATCAATAGAAATTGAGATACCCAACTTTTTAAGTTGATGTAACTGATCAATAGCTGCTTCAACATTCCCCATCAGCATGCTTTCGGTTAATTCAAGATGCAGACTTTTAGCATTAATCTGCGTCTCTATAATTATTTTTTTCAGCATAGGCACTAAGCTTGCGTCTTTAAACTGTCTTGCTGACAGATTGATCGACATATTACTTGCTCTACCTTGTTGTTCTAGTCGCTTCGTAAACTCACACGCTTGTTGTAGCACCCATTTACCGAGCTCTACAATTAAACCCGTTGCCTCAGCTATCGGAATAAACTTAGTCGGAGGAATAAACCCTTGCGTAGGATGGAACCAACGAAGTAATGCTTCATATCCCACCACGCTATTATCGCGACAATCAACTTGTGGCTGGTAATGTAGCGTGAGTTGCTTTTCTTTAATCGCATGACGCAATTCATTTTCTAGGAATAATCGTTCATTAGCTGCCGCATTTAGATCTTGGCTATAAAAATGGAAAGTGTTACGCCCTTTGGCTTTGGCCTCATACATGGCTAAGTCGGCATGCTTTAGTAACTGATCTTCTTCTAGGCTATCAAATGGTGCTAAGGTGATCCCAATACTTGCACTGACAATTACTTCATTGCTGCCAAGTTTTATCGGCTGGTTTAAGGTTTTTTGTATGGTGTCAGCGACTTCAGATGCTTCTTTTTGATGTTCAATACCACTGAGTAAAACAGCAAATTCATCCCCACCTAAACGGGCTATGGTATCTTCTGCTCGTAAGCGCTGTTTTAAGCGTGTTGCCACTTCAACTAACAGCTGATCACCCGCATCATGACCTAAAGTATCGTTAATACGCTTAAATTCATCCAGATCAAAATAAAATAAAGCAAACGAGTAACGCCCTCTCTCAGCAAGCGCCATCGACTTCCTGAGCTGCATTCTAAAGAATGTACGGTTAGCAAGCCCGGTTAGTGTGTCAAAGTAAGCGAGCTGTTCCATTTTTCGTTGGCTTTCTTTCACAAACGAAATATCTTGCGCTGATGCCACGTAACTGGTTATTTTACCACCGTCTTCTCGAATAGGTGACACACTAAGCGATACCCATATTGGCGACTTGTTTTGCGCTTCAATAAGCGTATCTCCTCGCCAGTAATTACGATTACGCAAATCAATGTCAATATCCTCTACCAACATGGTCATTTCATTGGCAATAATTGTCAGTAATGGCTGACGCAAAAAATCATTTTCGACAAAATCAGTCATCTCTAACATTTTTGGATTAACGTATTCAATGACAAAATTTTCATCGGTGATCACCACCCCTGTACCAGAGAACGCAACCGCTTTAGACAAGCGATTTGCAGCTTTCTCTGCGATTTCTTTTTCTATTATGCGCTGGTTTAAGCCGTCAATGAGTTTGCGAATTTCAATGGTCATATCTTTGAATGAACCATTAAGCGTACCAATTTCATCTTTATTTTCTTTTGGAAACTCAATCTCTAACTGGCCTTTACCAAAGTTAGTAACTGCATAAACCAATGAATGTAAGCGTCTTAATACCAATTGGTAAAGTGCTTGGTGTAATAATAAAGCAACTAAAATGGCATACAGAATAAATAGGCCAAAAAACTTAAGCTTTAAGTCTTTCAATGCCGATAACGTTGAGGAGCGCTTTTTATATACACCCACATACCAGTTTACACCTTCAACTTTATGGATATTTATAATGTAGTCTTCATCATTTAATGAAAATGAATCGGCATATTCTGGTAATTGTATTTGCCCTGCGTTATCAATAACGCGCTTTAGTTCTGGAGAAATAAAGTCATCTGGTAATAGCTTTTTGCCTGCCTCTCCGTACTCTTTATAATTTTCAGAGGTTAAGTTCGGATGTGCTAATAGCTGTCCTTGTTTATCAAACACTACTAAGTGTTTTTCCTTTCCACCGACGGGTAATTGCGATATGAGTGAGTTTAGTGAAATATCGCTACCGGTAACCCCTAAAAACTCATCATCTTGATAAATGGGAACAATTAAACTGACTACCCATTTATTCCAAACTTCATCATAGTAAACTTTTGACCATTGAGGCTCTCGTTGTGGGTTAGTTAAAGACTTCGCATAATTGAAGCTATCACTTTGGTTGAATGTATAATTTCCAGGCACATTAAGCGCCCAGTTTGGCGGTGCGACACGAATAAAGTTATCTTCAGTTATAAGATAAAAATTATAGAAATCTTGAATTAACGTAGGAGAAATAACTTTCCAAAGGGATTCAGAATCAGCAATTAGCTGTTTATAAAAAGGAGAATATGCAGTTTGAGGGATAAACGCGGCTGATAGCCCATCCGGTGATGCACTGCGCACTGAGCCATCATTGGTGAGCTGCATTGTCGGTGCAGTATTATTTTTAAATGACAACTGTCCCTCAAATAACTGCTCGCTAACAACAATATTAGCTTGCTCTGCTATTTTAACTTTGGTGGCTATCAGGTTATTAAACTGGTTTATTAATAATTCATTTGATTGCTTTAATACCTCATGCTCTTCAAAAACAAGCTGTTTTTCTTCTGACTTGAGCATTAATGCAGCCGCACAAATGCCAGCCACTAAACAGATACCAGAGATCAACAATGATAATTTTACACTAAGTGAGTTTATGCCAAATCGAGATGGAGGGCGTCGGTACACAAAAAGCCAACCTTATTTATAATTATTATTTTTTCAAGTAATAGAAATATACCAGAACTTAAATCAGAATTATAAATTATTTATAAACTTTTAAAAAACAACACCTTTTGTACACATATTAGGTAAAAAAGCCGCGTCAGGTAAGTGCTTGTTGACATTGGGAGTGACACTTCATACATTAAGGGTATGAATATAAATTACTCACACACCTTTTTTTCTTTTTTTAGCTTCTTTATATAGAAGAGGCTTCCCTGTTTGTGAGATAAAATCAATCGAATAGTAAAGCCTCCCAACTGGGAGGCTTTTTTATTTTCACTGCAAAATCAGTGATATTTTTGGAATGAGGAAAACCAAATGAGCAACGATGTACTTGATACTCTCAGGCACGATATAAATGAAATCGACTCCGATTTACTTGTTTTACTAGCAAAGCGACGCCGCATTAGTCATGGCGTAGTTGAATATAAAATTGCAAATAATAAACCCATTCGTGATGAGGCCCGTGAACTGGCTTTGCTCGAAAAACTTATTGGCTATGGCAAATCGTTAGGGCTTGACGCTTACTACGTTAACAACGTGTTTCAAACGATATTAGAAGACTCCGTATTGCATCAACAAGCCATGCTTCAAAAGAATTTAAACCCCGATGCACTGAGCGAAACCCATCGCGTAACGTATTTAGGCGGTCAAGGCTCTTATAGTCAGCTTGCATGTCATAAATATTTTAGCCGTCGCCCGGGTAAATTAGTTGAAATTGGTTGTACCTCATTTGAAGAAATCACTGGTAAAGTAGAAAAAGGTCAAGCCGACTTTGGCTTACTGCCTATCGAAAACACTAGCTCAGGTAGTATTAATGAAGTATTTGATTTGCTGCAGCATGCACAAGTCTCTATTGTCGGTGAAGTTACTCATAGCGTTAAGCATTGCTTATTAGCAGCCCCAGGAACTGAGCTGAACCAATTAACTAAAGTCTTTGCACATCCGCAACCCTTTGCCCAATGTAGCCGCTTTTTACAGGGCCTTGGCGAACTTCAGCATGAAACCTGCGATTCAACCTCAAGTGCATTAAAATCAGCTCTTGAAACACCGAACAGCGCAGCAATCGGCTCTGCGCAAGCAGGGAAAAATGTAGGCCTTGAAGTGATCAAGGCGAATCTTGCCAATCAAAAAGAAAATCACAGCCGCTTCATTGTGGTTGCCCGAAAACCACTGCAAGTATCAACTCAAATCCCTACTAAAACTAGCTTAATTATGTCAACCAAGCAGCAGGCCGGTTCGCTTGCCGATGCGTTAATGATTTTTAAACAGCATAATATTAATTTAGTGAAACTAGAATCTCGACCTACTCCTGGTAACCCATGGGAAGAAGTATTTTATGTGGACTTGGAGGCTAACTTAATCGATAACCAAGTGAAGCATGCATTGGAGGAGCTCAAACAGCACACTCAATATGTTCGTGTACTTGGTTGTTACCAAAGCGAGTCTTTACAAGCTGTGAGCGTAGAAAGCTAACAAAATATTAAAAAAGGGCCTAGCGGCCCTTTTCTTTTCACGGAGCTATTCTTTTTAATCAAGTACTTTCGCATCATTCGCTTTATTTAATAAACTACGGCTTTGGGTTAAAAAGTGCGCCGTTGAATCTGAGAAATAAGACTTTGCATCAGCAAAAGCATCAATTAATGCGGACTTATCCCCTGCTTTTAGCTTTTCAAGCGTTTGCGAAAACAAAGACTGATACTGCGCCAATAAGCTTTCGACATTGTCAAACTGCGCTAACATAATATCGGTGTATAGCTCTGGCGATTGCGCAAATAAACGGCCAACCATCATTAGCTCTAACTGATATATAGGTGATGAACAACTTCTTAGCTCGGCGAGTGTGTGCCCCTGTTTTGCTAAAAACTGACCGTACACAAAGGTTGTTAAATGGCGCATAACCTGAATAATTTGCATTGCTTCGTCATGCTTTTTGGCCTCAAGTTCAACTAACTGACAACCCCATATTTGTAGCTGTTTTAATAACCCTTGTGCCACCTCATGACTACGCCCTTCACACACCACCACGGTTTGTTTCACCCAATGGGAAATATCAGGTCCAAACATTGGATGTAAACCAACAACTGGCCCACTATGTACTTTTTTAAGCACAGCTAATGGTGCTTGTTTAACTGATGTAATATCAACCAGCAAACAATCATCATCAAGCTTTGGAAGCGCGTTAACAACTGTTTCAAGAGCATTTATTGGTACACTGATCATCACCAGTTTTGCACCTTTTAGAATATCCGCTGCCTGTGATTGCTGCGCTTTATCTAAAATTTTGACTTCGTAACCCGAACGCTGAAATTGTTTTGCAAATAACTGCCCCATTGCCCCTTCACCACCAACAATAACAATTGGCGATAATTGTGGGTCGGCACAGGCTAATTTGGCTTGTTGATTTTGATAAGCTTCACGCATCATGCGTCTGAGAATGTCTTCGACTAAATCAGGATTTACACCTTGATTAATAGCCTCTTGACGTCGTGCAGCTAATAAATCGGCTTCTCGATCGGGTGCATGTAATGGCGCGCCAGTTTGTTGTTTTATTGCGCCTATTTGTTGGGTAATACCATTGCGTTTTGCAAGTAAGGCAACCAGTTGCGCGTCGCATTCATCTATACTTGTTCTTAGCTGCGCTAAATCACTTATCTCTGCCACGTTCTCATTCCATCCAAAAAAGCAAAATCGTAAATTAAAACTTACAAAAAAGTAAACTAATCAATACGATAAATACTAACAGGATACGTTAGGGGTTAAAAGGCAAATTATTGAAAAGATCACTATCAGTTGTTCAACTAAAACCAAGGTGGAAACGGTAGTAAGTAACCTAAACGCTAGATAATAAATCTATCTCAAGCAGCTATTTCAGCGCTAACTACATTGAATTTACTTAGGTTCAGGTTAAGTAGAGAATCTTAAAAAGTGGCTAAAGCCACTTTTATTAAGTAACCGGCGAGCGGTTAAGGAGAACTATTAGTATTCTAATGCCATAGCCGCAAGCGACATAATACTATCGAATGATTCTGCGCCAGCGATAAATAAGCCATTGTGACAAAACATAGCATCATCGATACCAGTTACCGCTTGAAATTCATCGTCTGATAATCCTGCCCATGGTGCAGGTAATGACTTTCTGTCTTCAAAAGAGCCTAATTCTGCAGGCACCGTTTGCACTATCCACTTGCCAGAATGAGATGGGTAAACGACAAATAATGCCTCATCAGATAAACTATGTACGGTTTTTTTCCACGGAGTATAGCGCTCTAACACGATTAATCGAGGATCATCAGCTTGTTTTATTGCTTGAGCAACAATCTTTTTAGCGTTTAAACCACCTCGGGCAGAAGCTACAAAACGAATCAGTAAAGTGTGTGCAAATTCAACCGCTTGATCAAAAGCAGCATCAAAATCACTTTCCTCTTCCCATGTTGGGTTAAACATAGAAATTGTTTGGCTTAAGCTAATGCCTGTAGCAACCCCTTCAACATGACCACAATCAATGGCATCAATAGTTGATACAAGCCCTGCATCCACCGCATTCGCCACATCTTGGTTATCATCACATATTGCTAAGCCATATTTTTTCCACACCAAGCCAAATGACGAAAAAGGAATACCATTTTCACGAGCGCCAGCACCGCCACGCTGATGATGATCAAACCGGTTAGTTTCTGGGTCATATTGACCACCAACATCAATAACCACATCGGCGTCATTAATAATCGCATTATCGCGTGTGCGGATCAGGGTAAAAGAAGGGAAAATAATTTTAAGTGCAGCGATACTAAAAACATCATCTGCGTGAAAATTGCCGTTGTGTGTAACTATCGTTTTATCATTCATTTTTGTACATCATTTTTGCAAGAAGTGAGAAGATATTGTGATTTGAAGTGAACCACACTTTAACGCATGCAGGTTAAGGTGTGTATTGGTTTTTGAATGTAGCGATATAAAAACCGCAATAGCATTAAAACCAAAACGGGTTGCAACCCAAAGGTTGCAACCCGTTTTTTTGCGTTGATAAACAGCGCGTATTAGTTAAGTTTTTCTCTAATACGTGCAGATTTACCAGAACGCTCACGTAGATAGTAAAGCTTAGCACGACGAACCGCACCGCGACGCTTAACTGTTACGCTATCAATAAGAGGGCTGTGCGTTTGGAATACACGCTCAACACCTTCACCGTTCGAGATTTTACGAACTGTGAATGCTGAGTGAAGACCACGATTACGCTTAGCGATTACAACACCTTCAAAGGCCTGTAGACGCTCTTTAGCACCTTCTTTTACTTTTACCTGTACAACTACTGTATCACCAGCGCCGAATGCAGGTACGTCTGTTTTAAGCTGCTCTTCTTCAAGCGCTTTAATAATATTTTGGTTTACTTTTGCCATTATGTTTCTCACTTTCCTAGGTGTAACTGTCTTCTAGCCACAAGCTTTTTGGTACTCTTGCTGAAATTTCGCGAGTAATACCGCTTGCTCCTCAGTCAGAGCTAGGTTATGCAACAAGTCAGGACGGCGAAGCCAAGTTCTACCTAATGACTGCATAAGCCGCCATTTTGCTATCTCTTGGTGGTTTCCGCTGAGTAATACAGCAGGCACCTGTTTGTCGTCCAATGTTTCTGGCCGTGTATAGTGAGGACAATCTAGCAAGCCATCCGAAAATGAATCTTGCTCTGCTGACTGGTTGTGTCCTAAAACCCCTGGCACTAATCGAGCTACTGCGTCAATTAATGTCATGGCAGGTAGTTCACCTCCACTCAAAATAAAATCACCAATTGACCATTCTTCGTCAACGTACGATTCTATTATTCTCTCGTCTATACCTTCATAGCGACCGGCAATTAAAATCAGTTTTTCAGAGCTTGCGAGTTCGCTAGCCCCTTGCTGATCTAGTTTGCGCCCTTGTGGCGACATATAAATTACTTTTGCACCATTCCCTGCAGCCTGTTTGGCTTCAAGAATGGCTTGTTTAAGCGGCTCAACCATCATTAACATGCCTGGCCCGCCCCCGTAAGGACGATCATCTACGGTTCTATGCTTATCAGTTGCATAGTCTCGTGGATTCCAGCAGTTAAAGTCGATTAAACCCTTTTTAACAGCGCGACCGGTTACACCTTGCGTTGTAATTGCATCAAACATATCCGGGAAAAGGCTGATAACCCCTACCCACAACGAACTTGTTTGACTCATTAAAAGCTTGGATCCCAATCTACAGTAATTTCTTTCGCATCATATTTAACCTCTTGAATAACTGAATCAGTTAAAAAAGGAATTAAACGTTCTGCTTGGCCAAATGCATCTTTACTGTTTGCTTTCACAACCAGTACGTCATTTGAGCCTGTCTCCATAAGGTCATCAACAATGCCTAAGTTATAACCTTTATCAGTTACAACCGACATGCCAATGAGATCTCGCCAATAGAATTCACCTTGCGGTAATTCTGGTAGCTGCGCTGAATCCACAGAAATTTCAACATTGGTATAAGCCATTGCTTGGTCTCTGTCGTTTACTTGCGCAAACTTAGCGATAAAGCCTTTGTTGTGGCGACGCCAGTCGACCACTTCTAAGGATTGCCATTTACCTTGCTGCCCTATCAACCACGGGCTGAAATCGAAGATCCCTTGGGGATCATCAGTAAATGAATGCACCTTAAGCCAGCCCTTTATACCATATGGGGCGCCGAGCTTTCCTACGACAATTATTGATGAGGTGTTCTCTTGACTCATGGTTACACTTACGCCTATTAAGCCGCTTTACGAGCGTCTTTAACTAATTTAGCTACACGATCTGAAAGACCTGCGCCTTGACCTAACCAGTGCTCAACACGTGGTAAATCTAAACGAAGTTTTTCTTCTTGACCTGAAGCGATTGGGTTAAAGAAACCTACTTTCTCGATGAAGCGACCGTCACGCGAGAAACGGCTATCCGCAACCACAATTTGATAGAAAGGGCGTTTTTTAGCGCCACCACGTTGCAAACGAATAGTTACCATACCGTCCTCTAAATAGATTGACTGTTTTCATTAATAAGATTTACTCCCCAGTATGGGGAGCCGGTGAATTGTACGAGTTTTTAGCAACAATGCAAGTAAGAAGTGATGCAAAAAGGCAGTTTAGTAGATTAAACCGTGATCCAAGAAGAAAAAGCATGTGAACAAGCTATTCTGTGCATAGTTTATTCAACAATAAAGAGGCAATTTGCCTCTTTATTGATTGCTTTTTATCTCGTATCGGAGATATTAAAGGTTAAATTATTAAAATTTCGGGCCACCGCCGCCCATCATTCCCGGTGGTAACATCCCTTTCATGCCACGCATCATTTTTTGCATGCCACCTTTGCCTTTCATTTTTTTCATCATTTTTTGCATTTGGGTAAACTGCTTAAGCAGCTTATTGATCTCTTGTACTTGAGTACCCGACCCCGCTGCAATGCGCTTTTTACGCGAACCTTTAATGATCTCTGGGCGTGCACGCTCTTTTTTAGTCATAGAGCTAATAATTGCTTCCATTTGAATAAAGGTTTTATCGCCCATCTGGCCTTTTACTGCATCTGGAATGTTTTGCATGCCTGGCAGTTTATCAAGCATCGACATCATGCCGCCCATATTTTTCATTTGCTTTAATTGATCAGCAAAATCATCCAGTGTAAAACCATCACCTTTAAATACTTTTTTCGCTACTTTTTCTGCCTGCTCTTTATCTACTTTCATCTCGACTTCTTCGATTAATGAAAGTACATCACCCATGCCTAAGATACGTGAGGCGATACGATCAGGGTGGAAAGGTTCAAGTGCGTCAGTACGCTCACCAACACCCATAAACTTAATAGGTTTCCCGGTAATATGACGAATAGATAACGCAGCACCACCACGGGCATCACCGTCTGTTTTAGTTAAAATCACACCGGTTAAAGGCAATGCTTCGTCAAACGCCTTCGCGGTGTTTGCAGCATCTTGACCTGTCATTGCATCAACAACGAATAAAGTCTCGATTGGATTAATTGCACCATGAAGCGCTTTGATTTCATCCATCATGTCATTATCAACATGCAAGCGACCTGCAGTATCAACTAATACCACATCAATAAATTTCTTTTTCGCGTGAGAAATAGCAGCTTGTGCTATATCAACTGGCTTTTGTGAAATGTCACTTGGGAAAAATTCTACATCTACTTCTGTTGCTAATGTTTCTAACTGCTTAATTGCCGCAGGACGGTAAACATCGGCACTCACTACCAGCACAGATTTTTTCTTGCGCTCTTTTAAAAACTTAGCCAGTTTACCCACACTGGTTGTTTTACCAGCACCTTGAAGACCCGCCATCATCACAACAGCCGGAGGTTGCGCGTTAAGGCTTAGCTCTTCATTAGCTTCACCCATGGCCTTTTCAAGTTCTTCACGAACAATTTTTATAAATACTTGGCCAGGACTTAAGCTTTTAGTAACTTCAATACCAACTGCGCGTTCTTTAACTTGTTTTACAAACTCGCGAACAACAGGCAACGCCACATCGGCTTCTAAAAATGCCATTCGCACTTCACGAAGTGTATCTTTAATGTTGTCTTCAGTTAGGCGGCCACGGCCACTAATATTTTTTAGGGTTTTACCTAATCGTTCTTGGAGGTTCTCAAACATGTAACGGTTCCGAAAAGACGTTGAAATCAACTCTATTAATAAGGTCGATGTTATTAAAATTCAATTAGAAATAGTATACCGTAAATGGTGGCATACAATACAGTGCTGAAATGCTGCTTATTGAGTTTCTTTTTACAGGGTCTATGCATTTGCTTTGCTATAAAATACAATGGCCACATAACGAACACGAATTATTTGACTTCAATTAAGTGGCCAAAGCAAAATGCTGATTATTAGTTTAACTATTATTGCCAGTTTATTTTATGTGTTAGCAACGTCTCACGTGCTTTCGCGATTGTTTCACCGTCAGGGGCCGAGCCAAAAAGTTACTATTATACTCAGTACTGTCGCTATTTTGGCGCACATGCTGCTTTTAGTAAATTCGGTATTTAGGGCTGATGGGCAAGATTTAAGTATTGTTAATGTGGCATTACTGACATGCTGGATTATCGTGCTGTGTGTCACCACTGTTTCTTTGAAGTTTCCCGCAACCTTGTTACTACCTGTTGTTTATGGCTTTGCTGCGCTTTTAACCATTTCTAGCTTATTTATCCCTCATCATGTTTTATTACAAAGTATTAATGTAGAACTAGCACTAGTAGCGCATATATCACTGTCGTTATTGGCTTACTGTATTTTAATTATTGCGACTTTATATGGTGTGCAATTTTATTTTATTGATAAGCGCCTAAAGCGAAAAGACCTAGCAATAGTTCACAGTCACTTACCACCTCTGATGGTTGTAGAGCGTCAACTTTACCAGTTATTAAACTTAGGCACCGTATTATTAAGTGTGGCGCTGATCACTGGTTTTGTATTTCTCGATGGCATGTTTGCCAAAGAGTTTATTCACAAAACAATCTTATCCCTAGTTGCTTGGGCCATTTTTGCCACAATTGCAGTTGGCCATGTCAAACGTGGTTGGCGAGGAAAAGTTGTGGTAGTTAGTATAATGATTGCCGCTTTTACACTCACACTCGCTTATTTTGGTAGCCGTTTTATACAAGAAGTGGTCCTGAATAAGTTTTAACTTGACTCTGAAAGCTCACTCTAGCTTAATACGCATTGGTTTATAAAAAAAGGATCCATCGTTGGACGACATATCGACAAGTACCCTGTTTATCATATTAGGTTTATTGGTGCTTTTTTCTGCTTACTTCTCCGGGTCAGAAACCGGAATCATGTCAATCAACCGTATTCGTTTGCGACACCTCGCTAAAGAGAATCATCGTGCTGCGAAACGCGTTAGTAAATTACTGAGTCGACCAGATAGGTTGATAGGTCTGATCCTAATTGGTAATAACCTTGTTAATATTGCTGCAGCGCAGGTAGCCACCATTATTGGTATTCGCTTGTATGGCGATTTAGGTATTGCCATAGCGACAGGTGCATTAACACTTGTTGTACTAATTTTCGCTGAAGTAACGCCAAAAACACTGGCTGCCCTCTATCCTGAGCGAGTTGCTTTTCCCAGCTCAGTGATACTCAAAGGCTTGTTAAAAATACTCTTCCCGTTTGTGGTTGTTGTTAACTGGATGACCAACGGCATATTACGCTTATTTGGAATTAGTGCTGCACAAATAGATGAGCACAGCATGAGTAAGGAAGAATTAAAAACCGTGCTTAACGAATCTGGAGCGCTGATCCCCGCGCGCCACCAAAGTATGCTGACCTCAATTTTAGATTTAGAACAGGTTACCGTTGAAGATATTATGATACCCCGCAATGAAATTGTGGCGATTGATATCAACGATGACTGGAAAATAATTAGTAAGCAGCTTACTCATGCTCAACATACTCGCGTGCTTTTATACCGCGACAATATAGATGATGCAGTAGGCTTTATTCACTCTCGTGATGCATTGCGTCTTCTTACTAAAGAGCAATTCGATAAACCTTCGCTACTGCGCGCTGTACGTGAAATTTACTTTATTCCTGAGGGAACGTCGCTTAATACCCAACTACTGAAGTTTCAGTTATCAAAAGAACGAATTGGTATTGTTGTTGATGAATATGGCGATATCCAAGGCTTAGTTACCCTAGAAGATATTCTTGAAGAGGTTGTGGGCGATTTCACTACTACTCAAACCCGCACACCAAGTGAAGAAGTAACCACACAGAACGATGGCTCTTACATTGTTGATGGTGGTGCTAACGTTCGCGACTTAAATAAAGAAATGGGCTGGGAATTCCCATTAGATGGTCCTAAAACTTTAAGTGGCCTGATTGTTGAATATTTGGAAGATATTCCTGATGCTAACTTAAGTATTCGTATTGCGGGTTACCCAGTTGAAGTGCTTGAAATAAAAGAAAACATGATTAAACAAGTTAAAATTCAGCCCAATAAACGTAAAAAATAACCCAATAAAAAAGGAGCCAAATGGCTCCTTTTTTAATTAATCTGGGCTTAGATTAGTTAAAAGAATAAACGCTCTAACCAACCTTTGTCTAAATCATCCTCACAGCGTCTTAGCTGCGCTCCGTAACGGCTCGCACGATGTTTTACTTTATTGGCAACGCTCATTAACCATTTTTTCTTACGATAAGTGCCTCGCTTATAACCGCCCCACCCTTCGTGATAATTTAAATACTGTGCGTAGGCATCCCATTTAGAAACACCATTAACTTTGTGGGTTTTATAAACAAACCACGCCATAAAATCGATCGCATCTTCAAATTCATCTCTATCAGCACCACTATTACCTGTTTCACGAATATAATCAGACCAAGTTGGCGTTTTAGCTTGAGAATAACCATAAGCATCACTTGCGCGTCCAGTTGGTATTATCCATAAAAAGTATTCCATAGGAGGTGCAGCATCATGACGAAAAGAGCTTTCTTGATACATCATGCTCATTAATACGTGTTTGGGAGAGCCCCACTTGTCTTGCGCGTCTTTAGCATCAAAATACCAGTCAGATTTCTCTTCAAAGATTTTACAAATATCTTCTGGTTGCTTAGGTGGTGCAGTGGCACAACCAACTAAAGTAAGCACTAGAGATAAAGTAATAATATTTTTTTTCATTTTTTAAGATCTCACTGAACTTTTTAAAAAAGCGTGGGTCTGAATCTATGAATGCAGCAGTACAGCATTGTTTCATCCCTAAAGAATATTTACGCAGCTACTATGAGCTGCGTTTTTTTTGCCTACGACTTACTTGGGTCTGTTGACCTTTCAAGGTTGAATTTGCAGCAGTCTGTTTGGTATTTAGGCAAGGCAGAGCCTATGTGATGTGGTTATTCCCCATAAATGGCGATAACGCAGCATCAATGCCAAACAGGCGCTGCCCTTCGGGTTCTGCCTAGGAGCGATTTGCTCTTTGTTGCTCTGTTTTTACTTATTCTTACATGGATGTAAGCCAGTAGAATAACGCAGGAGCAGTTATCGAGCCCACTAGGTTACAAACCTCGCGCCGCGATTAAACCGCTCCTAGTTTGAACAAATTGTAATCCGCAAAGGTCAACTGACCCTGAAATATGTATCTAAAAATGCAGTAAATGATTGATTATCGGCTTGCTCAATTGCTTTTTGAGCTTGGTAAGACTCTATCGCTTGTTGCTCTAACCACGACTTTGAGAATTCAGTATAACTGGCTATATCATGGCTTTGTTTATACTTTTGAGCAAGTGAGAGTGCATAATGACCATTATCTAGCCCTGATGCTTTTAATTGCTCAACATAACGCCCTGAATAGGTTAATGTAGGATTATGCACCCACGTTGCCATGCGCTTAATAGTGTTTGAGTAATAATCAACCCCGTACGCGCTATCCATCCACTTAGCAACATCAACGAGCTGATTAAATATTTCATCACCCCATGATTCAAGACTGCGCTGCTCATTATTAAAATTAAGCATTAGGCCTTTTTCTCGGCCTTGGTTTACTACTGTATCAAGATTTTCAGTGCTTCGCGCTTGCTCTTCCCAGTCCATAGGCGCTGAGTCTTTTAATAAGCAATAGGTTAAAAATACATCTAAAAAGTGTATTTGCTCTAAATCAATGCCAACTTCACTAAATGGGTTAACATCCAATGCACGAATTTCAATATATTCTATACCCGCTCTTAGTAATGCATCAGTGGGTGTTTCACCATTTTTAGCATTACGCTTAGGGCGAATTGGCGAGTAAAACTCATTCTCTATTTGTAGAATATTTTTATTTAATTGCTTTGGCTCTGCACTGGTATAGTCGTCAATACTGCCATAAATATCTGAAGGCGTATTTATGGCTTTTTTAAGCCCTGCTACATACTCATCTAATGAGTTATACATAACGCGTAGTGATGACTGTGCACTGTTGGTATAACCTAAGTTACCTAATCGAAGCGCCGTGCCCACTTCTAAATATAAAGTACCTTTACCCAGCTTTTTAAACGGTAAATCGCTTTTACGCCCCTGCAAAAATGAACTACACAATGCCGGTGACGCACCAAACATATAGCTAATTAACCACAACTCGCGTTTAAAATTACGAATTAATGCTAAGTACCCATCTGATATAAAGTCTTCAAGCTTCGCGCTGCTTTGCTTTTGTGAATGTAATGACTGCCATAACGTTTCTGGAAAAGAAATATTAAAGTGCACCCCAGCAATCGCTTGCATCATACTACCATAGCGGTTCTTTAAACCTTCGCGGTATAAGGTTTTCATTTTACCAACGTTAGAATCGCCAAATTGTGCTAATACAATATCGTCCTGATGATTTATAAAACACGGCATACTAATTGGCCACAGTAGTTCATCGTCCATATGTTCTAGGGTGAACTTTTGTAAATCTTTCAGCTGTTGTAACGTTTGCGTTGATGACTCGCTAACAGGCGTAATAAACTCAAGTAAAGACTCAGAAAAGTCAGTCGTGATATGTCCGTTGGTAAGCGCGCAGCCAACCCCTTTTGGGTGAGCTTGTTTAGAAATAGAACCATCGGGTTTAATTCTTAATGATTCTCTCTCAATACCGCGCATAATACCTTTAATAGCATGCTGATTATCTGCATTAGATAGCGCGTTGAGCGTGTTCTTTAAATTATAAGTTGCCAAAAAAAAGTTTCCTCGAGCCAAGTGGCTTAATCATAAGGTTATGGGGTCTAATTACCTTTACTCAAGATTAAATGAAGAAAAAACTATATGAATTTATTAGATATAGTTTTTAATGAATTTTAAACACGCTTTGTTTCACGCCATAAAAGATAATCTTGCCATTGCCACCAGCAATATACAATTTCTTTTGCATATTATTTGCCACAATACATCGTAACCTCAAAGCACTATTTCTCCCCGTACGAAAGGGTGAATCACTTGCTAAAAGTTTGGCATAACTAAAAAAATCAATTACTCTTAAAGTTGATAAAGATCATAAAAACATTAAAAAAAATGCCTTACTACTGCTATTTAAAACTTATCACTAACGTACATTAGTTTTAGTAATTACAATAGACACCCCAATAAAGAATGATAAAGGATTACTATGCGTCGTAATCAAAGCTTAATAGATGAAGAGGTCACTTTTGAAGAACATCAAGAGTTGGTTTCAACGACCGATCTTCGAGGTGTTATTACCTATGCCAATCATGAATTTTGCAGTATTGCTGGCTATGAAATGGATGAACTCATCAATAAAAACCACAATATCGTTCGCCATCCTGATATGCCTAAAGCGGCATTTAAAGAGATGTGGGACACCTTAAAGCAAGGGCATTCTTGGCGTGGTGCTGTAAAAAACTTATGTAAAGATGGCCGTTACTATTGGGTTGATGCATTTGTAACACCTATTTTTGAACATGGCCAATTGATTGGTTATCAGTCTGTGCGTGTAAAACTCTCGCAACATGCAAAACGCAGAGCGCAGAAGCTGTATGCCAAAATTAACGCTAATAAGTCACTATTTAGCTGGCGTGAGCACACCTCACTCAGACAGAGCTTGAGCATAGCCGGTGTTTTAGTTTGGTTAGCTAGTGTCGCTATTTGGGGGTCAATCGCAATTGCAGCGGTTAACTTGGTGGTGTGTATTATCATTTTAGCTTTAAATTATGATGAGCTAATAGCAACACCTGCAACTCTAAAGCAGCAAAAAAGCCAGGCAGATTCGGTGTCTCGTTATGTATTTAGTGGTTCACACCCTCACAGTATTAGTGATTACCGAGAGCAAATGCTTTGCGCCAAGTTAAAAACGGTACTCGGTCGTGTTAAAGACTCAACCTTGAGTTTTAATACCATTGCCCAAGGCTTAGATCAGCAATCTACGCTGACCGAACAAGGAATTTCCTCTCAGGGAACTCAGCTTGAGCAAATAGCCACTGCAATGTCACAAATGAGCACCACCATTGGTGAAATTTCTAATAATACTAATAATACCGCAGATAAAGTGGGGAGCACTTATCAAAGCTGCTCTGATATAAAAAGTCATATTGCCGATAATAGCAAAATGGTATCTGACTTAGCCATGCAAGTTGAGCAAGCGGCAACCACAGCCACAGGGCTTGCCTCTGAGGCCGATAAAATTGGTCAGGTAATGAGTGAAATAGAAGGCATTGCAGAGCAAACCAATTTGTTAGCACTTAACGCTGCGATTGAAGCTGCCCGTGCTGGTGAGCATGGTCGGGGTTTTGCGGTGGTCGCTGATGAAGTACGCGCATTATCTTCACGTACTCAAAACGCCACAGCACAAATTCACAGCTCCATTAAAGAGATTCAAGATACCTTGTTTAGCTGGTCTAAAATCATGCAGAGCACAAAACAACAAGCCGATGACTGTGTGAACACTACAGGTCAAACGCAGCAAGAGCTGGATAGTATTTTTACTCAAATTAGTGAAATTTCACAGCTTGCTACCGATATTTCAGCTGCCGCAGAGCAACAACAAGTGGTAAGTAGAGACATTGGCAGCAATGTTGAAAAAATTAAAGGTTTGGGGGATGACAATTTACAGCTCAGTTATAGCGTAGCGCGTGGCGCTGCTGAATTGGTGGAAGGCTCACGAAAAGTAAATGATTTACTGCTTACCTTTAAAGTTTAATCCACCCACTTAAATCAAAAACAAAAAAGCCGCTGTTTTCAGCGGCTCTTTGCTGTGCTCAGGTTATCGGCTAGTAAACTCTAAGCCCTCACTACTTGCATCAATAACAATGATGCAGCCTGGTTGAAAATCATTATTAAGCAGCTTTTGTGCTAACGGATTTTCAATAGTTTGTTGTATTGCACGCTTAAGTGGACGAGCGCCATAAACCGGGTCAAAACCACTAGCAGCAATCCGCTCAAGCGCAGCATCTGTCAATTCAAGTAAATAACCCATCTCAGTTAATCGTTCACGCAATTTACTTAACTGAATATCAGCGATTTCTTTAATATGGCTATGTGCAAGCGAGTGGAACACTACTGTTTCATCAATACGGTTAATAAACTCAGGCCTGAATTCATTATGCAGTACACCCATTACCTTAGCTTTAAGCTCGTCATAGTCATTACTCCCCGATTGCTCTTGGATAATGTCTGAACCTAAGTTAGAGGTCATAATGATAACCGTATTTTTAAAATCAACAGTACGGCCTTGACCATCTGTTAAACGACCATCATCAAGAACTTGTAATAAAATATTAAACACATCAGGATGCGCTTTTTCTATTTCATCAAGCAAAATAACCGAATAAGGTTTACGACGAACAGCTTCGGTTAAATAACCGCCTTCTTCGTAACCTACATAACCAGGAGGCGCACCAACTAAACGCGCAACTGAGTGTTTTTCCATAAACTCAGACATATCAATGCGTACCATGGCGCTTTCGGTGTCAAACATATAGCCAGCCAATGCTTTCGTTAGCTCTGTTTTACCCACCCCTGTTGGTCCTAAGAATAAAAATGAGCCTATCGGACGATTCGGATCAGCAAGCCCTGCGCGAGAACGACGAATGGCATTAGCCACCGCAACTACCGCTTCATCTTGCCCTATCACTTTATTGTGTAATTGCGCTTCCATTTGCAATAGCTTTTCACGCTCACCTTGAAGCATACGTGCCACCGGAATACCGGTCCAACGTGATAAAATTTCAGCTATTTCGTCTTCGCCCACTTGGTTTTTAAGTAAGCTCATTTCTTGCATTTCGGCTTGCGATGCTAAATCAAGCTTACGCTCAAGCTCGGGGATACGGCCATATTGCAGCTCTGACATACGCTGTAAATCGCTTGCTCTGCGTGCCACTTCTAAATCAAGTCGTGCTTGTTCAAGTTCGGCTTTAATGACTTGCGTACCTTGCAAAGACGCTTTTTCGGCATTCCATACTTCATCGAGCTCACGGTATTGCACTTCAAGCTCAGTGATCAGCTCAACCATTTCTGCACGGCGCTTTTGACTCGCCTCGTCTTTTTCTTTAGCCAGGGCGTTATCTTCAATTTTTAATTGAATGATACGACGCTCTAACTTATCTAAGGCTTCAGGTTTTGAATCAATTTGCAGTCGAATAGAAGAGCCTGCTTCGTCAATTAAATCAATTGCTTTATCAGGTAATTGGCGATCACTAATATAGCGATGTGATAACTGCGCTGCAGCAACAATTGCCGGATCGGTGATTTCCACTGAGTGATGTAATTCGTAACGCTCTTTTAGACCACGTAATATAGCGATAGTATCTTCAACCGATGGCTCTTCAATTAATACCTTTTGGAAACGGCGCTCAAGTGCAGCATCTTTTTCAATGTACTTACGATATTCATCTAAGGTCGTTGCACCTACACAATGGAGTTCCCCACGTGCTAATGCAGGTTTTAACATGTTACCCGCATCCATAGCGCCATCACTTTTACCAGCGCCAACAATGGTATGAATTTCATCAATAAACAAAATCACTTGGCCTTCTTCTTTGGCCAATTCATTTAAAACTGATTTTAAACGCTCTTCAAATTCACCTCGGTATTTGGCCCCAGCAACCAACGCGCCTAAATCAAGCGAGAGTACGCGCTTATTTTTTAAGCCCTCTGGCACTTCCCCATTAATAATACGTTGCGCAAGCCCTTCGGCAATCGCGGTTTTACCCACCCCTGGCTCACCAATTAACACAGGATTGTTTTTAGTGCGGCGTTGTAATACTTGGATGGTGCGACGAATTTCATCATCACGGCCGATTACAGGGTCAAGCTTACCTTGCTCCGCCCGCTCAGTTAAATCAATAGTGTACTTTTCAAGTGCTTGACGAGTTTCTTCAGCATTAGGATCATCAACTTTTTGACCACCGCGAATTGCTTCTATGGCAGTTTCAACTTTGTTAGCAGTGATATTAAGTGCTTTAAATACACTGCCAAGCGGCCCTTTATCTTCACATGCAACTAAAACAAACAGTTCGCTTGAGATATATTTATCTTTGCGTTTTTGGGCATACTTGTCACACAGATTAATAAGTGAAACCATGTTGTTTGACAATTGCACATCGCCACCAACACCTTCCACTTTAAATAACTTTTCTATCTCTTGAGATAGTTTGGTATTGAGCTCGTCAATACTAATGCCCATTTGTGCAAATAAGGCACGCACACTTGAACCACTTTGCTTTAATAAAGCATACATAAGGTGAACGGGTTCAATAAATTGATGATCGCGACCTAGCGCTAATGATTGCGCATCTGAAAGCGCAGACTGAAATTTACTTGTAAATCTATCTAAACGCATGGGGGTTTACCTATAAAAAAACGAATTACTTTATAAATGGGTATGTTAGCGGATTTGTTCAAGGTATTGAGGGAAAAATAATCACTTAATAGTAATTTACTTGCGCCAGATCAAACTTGCCATACGACCGGTTTGGCCGTCACGTCGATAAGAAAAAAACTGATTTTTTTGAGAGAACGTGCAGTATTCACCACCACTAATATTCACAACACCCCGTTGGTTTAGCAAAATACGCGCTATGTAATAAATATCAGCTAAATATTTATCGTTATTTTGAGGTTTAAACGCATCATGCAAAGCTGGATTGTTGGCTGTAAATGTTGCAACGACCTCTTGGCCTACTTCAAATTGGTTAGCCCCTATTGCAGGACCTAACCAAGCATGTAAGTTCGTTGGTGCATGTTTAAAATAGCTAACTGTATTATTAATGATTCCTTGCGCTAACCCTCGCCAACCGGCGTGAATTGCAGCCACTTCCTGGCCATCGCTTGAGGTAAGTAAAATAGGTAAACAGTCAGCGGTCATTATAGCTAAAGGTTGATTATATAATTGCGTGTAAAGCGCATCCCCCGTCAGAGTTTGGTTAAAATCAAACCCTTCATCCACTCTAATTACATCAGCGCTATGAACCTGATTTAACCAAACAGCAGGATTAGGTATGTAACTATTTACATGCGCTCGATTGGTTAATACATCTTGGCTGTTATCACCTACATGCAATCCTAAATTCAAGCTATCAAATGGAGGCTTTGATACGCCTCCATCCCGTGTAGTACTGAATGTGCCTACACCCTGAATAGATTGCCATGTAGCTGATAAGCCAGACATAATTAACTAGCTATGTCTGGATTTGCTTTTGTATCTTCACGCAGTGCTTGAGTCATCTGAACCATATCATCAGGGATAGGTGCTTGCCAGGTCATCATTTCACCGGTAATTGGATGAGCAATGCTTAATTTAACAGCATGGAGCGCTTGACGCTTAAAGCTACGCAGTAACTCAAACAGCTCAGGCGTTGCTCCTTTTGGTGGACGAGGACGACCGCCATAAGATTGATCGCCAATTAATGGGTGGTTTAAGTACGCCATATGCACGCGAATTTGATGCGTACGTCCGGTTTCAAGGCGTAAACGCAAACGAGTATGAGCACGGAACTTTTCTGCCACACGGTAATGCGTAATCGCTGGTTTACCCATTTCATGAACAGCCATATGCGTACGCTGAGTTGGATGGCGGCCAATCGCTTTTTCAACCATACCACCGGCAGTCATAGTACCATTACATAACGCTTCATATTCACGTGTGAAATTTTCGCGCTTTTGTAAGGCTTTCACCAGGTGAGTTTGTGCTTGAATCGTTTTCGCGACAACCATTAAACCTGTGGTGTCTTTATCTAGACGATGCACTATACCCGCGCGTGGCACGTTGATAATGTCTGGAAAATGATGAAGTAACGCATTTAACACCGTACCGTCAGGATTGCCTGCGCCCGGATGAACCACTAATCCCATTGGTTTGTTGATCACTAAAATATCATCGTCTTCATAAACGATGTTTAATTTGATATCTTGTGCTTCGTATTCACGAGGTGCTTCTATTGTTGTTTCAACAGCCACAACTTCACCACCGAGTAATTTTTCACGCGGGGTGTTGAAAATTTCGCCATCAACGGTGATTTTATCATCTAAAATCCACGTTTTTATCCGTGATCGTGAATAATCAGGGAACAATTGTGCTAATACTTGGTCTAGACGTTTACCACCTAAGTCTGTTGGGACCTCGGCTTGGAGAGATATTTGCTCTGACATTAGTAACTTTACCCAATTTACCAGTGCAAGCTTTGCTTGACTGGGTTAGAATCGCTTTTAATAAAAGCATAACATAATACGCATAGTTTACTCGGTTTTACCCACTTGGCCTAGCCGAAGACATCGAAGGTAACAAATAAAATGATAAATAAAATAGGGAAACGTGCATTCGCCATTGTTTTTTCAGTTTCAGTGCTTAGTTTAGGAGCTTGTTCATCTGCGCCTGACCAAGAAGATATTCAACGAGTACCAAACAGATCAGCACAAGCACTATACGAAGATGCAAAACAAACGCTTGATTCTGGTTTATACGCACGTGCAATTGAATTGTTAACGGCAATTGATTCTCGCTACCCGTTTGGCCCGTTTTCAAAGCAAGTACAAATGGATTTAGTGTATGCACATTACCAATCAGGTAATACAGAGCAAGCACTGGCGACAATTGACCGCTTCATTCGCTTAAACCCAAACCACAAAGATTTAGATTACATGTATTACATGCGTGGTTTAGTTAATATTAAAGCTGATAAAAATGCTTTCCAAGAATACTTTGGTGTAGATAGAGCCGACAGAGATGCTAAACGCACCCGTGTTGCTTATACCGACTTATCAACCTTAGTTAAACGTTTTCCAGAAAGTGACTATGCGCCGGAGGCAAAACGTCGTTTAGTTTGGTTATTAAACCGTATGGCTCGTTATGAGCTGAAGGTTGCAACTTACTATTATGAACGTGAAGCCTATTTAGCAGCTGCGAATCGCGGCAAGTATGTGGTAGAGCACTACTCACAAAGTAGCTACCTTGATGCAGCATTAGCCATGATGGAAAAAAGCTACGATAAGCTTGGGTTAACTGAATTAAGTGATAATGCAGCGCAAACACGCAAATTTAACAGTAGAAATAAATAACACAAAAAAGGCGCTACTTTTAAATTAAAGTAGCGCCTTTTTTATACTCAAGACAACGATTATATTGCGTCTTCATCTTCTTCTGCGGTACGAATACGAACAACACGCTCTACCTCAGTGACAAATATTTTACCATCACCAATTTTACCTGTTTGTGCGGTTTTAACAATCATATCAATAGCACGTTCTACATCTTCATCACCAAGCACAATGTCCAGCTTTACCTTAGGTAAAAAATCAACCATATACTCTGCACCACGGTATAGCTCAGTGTGGCCTTTTTGACGCCCAAACCCTTTTACTTCACTTACTGTCATACCCGTAATACCAACATCAGAAAGTGCTTCGCGCACATCATCGAGCTTAAACGGTTTAATGATTGCTTCTATTTTTTTCATATTAGTTACTTTTGAAAGCCTCAGTTGCCTCGATTTTAGACAATCATGAGGTTCATAGCAAACAAAGTGATTGAATAGCACAGGTGAAAAATAATCATGGTATGATTATTTTAATAAAAATAACTATACTAGGGTCTGTTGACCTTTCAACATCACCGAGTTAATGAGATTTATATGAAAACCAAGCATACAGGATTTACTCTATTAGAGTTAATGGTTACCGTTGCTATTGTTGCGATAATAGCGAGTATTGCAATATGGAATAGTAGCGATTTGCTGGAAGAAAACCGAGGCGAAAACTTTTTATTGGAGCTAAGGCGTAATATTAGTTTTGCGCGATCACAAGCAGCTAGTACTGATGAAATCGTGGTTATTTGTGCAGCTCAGCATTCGGAGGTTAAAAATAATGATGATAGTATGCAATGCCGAGCAAGGTGGGATGGTAATAAAGTTATTATTACCTTTATTGATGCAGATAATGATGGTCAATATAATTCCTCATCTGACAGCTTAATTCGCGTTATGGAAAAAATTAACCTTAATGATAAGGTAACATTCACAGCTGGAGATAGACGAATACGGTTTAACACCAGCGGTCGTATCACCACTAAACCTGGAAATTTTATTTTTTGCCCTAATGGTACTAATGAAAATAATAAAGGGTTAACACTGTCTCAATCAGGGACTGCTTTTTATATAGGTGACACAACTCAAACCTGCAGCTAAAAGCCATTTCATACTTTGTCGTTTTTTGATTATTTACTAAACTAATATAATGGACTGTTCAATGTAAGGCTTCAGGGATGAAGTTAATTATAAGTGTTCACAAAAACGATGGCGTTACGCTAGTAGAATTGCTAATAACCATTTCAGTTATAGCAATACTGAGCCAACTCTCTTTATGGTTTGTTCCTGATTTCTTGGCGCTCAATCGCGCTGATAATCAGGTGAATTTATTACACCGAAATATTAATTTAGCACGTCTTTATGCTATAGAGCATGGCAGCTACGTAACTCTTTGCGCTTTAAAAGATAAACAATGTTTAGATGGTGAGTGGCACACGGGTGTGTCACTATTTACTGATAATGACAAGTCAACATCTTTGGATAATGACGAACGTCTTATTAGTACCTTTGAACATACCCATCCCTCTGATAGCTTAGAGTACCCTCGCACTGCAATAACTTTTAGACCTGACGGCTCTTTAAATGGCTTTCAAAACGGTACTTTTATCTATTGCCCTAATAGCGAAAAAGCAAGCCTTGAAGGGCTTGCTCTTTCTATAAGTCAAACAGGTCGCATACGGATAAAGTCCACAAATAGATGCAAAAATAACTAACCTGAACTCTGGTTAAGAGATTTACTAATATATTGGATAATAGTGATAGCTAGGTTTATTTCCTCTAGCCAGAGACTCACAGTGAAAACAAGGTGGATTTTCGCGTCAATAGCTGGGCTATTGCAAGTAAATTCAACGCTATTAGCGCTAAAAGCAGCTACTTGAGATGGGTATATAATCCAGAGTAAGGTTTACCTGCATTATCTACCCCAACAATAATTTATATCTGATTTACCTTTGGCCCCTTTAGCCCCTTTTAAGCCTAAGTCATTAATAGACAGCTCAGTACAATCAGCATCCCCTTTCACCGCTCCAGCGATGGGTTTAGCTGTAATTGTAAATTCATTGCTATCAACCACATTAATTGCCAACTCAAAATGCCCGTTTTCAGTTTTACTTTGAATACCTAAGTCGCTAAACGAAGTCGAATAAACTCGGTTATCTACAAAGTATTGCTCTTGCTTGTTTGCCGCATCTAACAGCGCAGATGCTGCTTCTGCGCGTGATGCCCTTTTTACATACTCACTGTAATTCGGCAGTGCAATTGCGGCAATAATGCCAACAATCGCAACTGTGATCATTAACTCAATTAATGTGAATCCTTGTTGTGTCTTGTTCATATACAGCCCTTAATTGTTTATTTCGTCGTTTTCTTCACGCTTATAAATATATGTTTGCTGCGTTTTAAAGCCAAAACCAATGGGCTCTTTATCATTAACCAGCTTGATTGTACCGTCAACCACTTTTAAACCAGGTCCTGTAATTTCTACAGGTTTAAGAGGGTTTTCGGCTTGCTCACCTTTTATTCCAGGGCCAATTAGAAAAAACTGACTTTCTTCGATAACGTCTTCTTCTGGATTATCATCACACTTTCCATCACCGTTCGAATCGGTACAAGAGTTAGTTGCACCAAAATAAAGCTGTGGTGTATCGGGTACGTCATAACTGGTTGCAAATTTGAGCTGATCATACACTTTTGTACCATAATGCAAATGAAACGCATAAAGCGCACCACCGCCCCCACTTAAAGAACATTGATTCTCTACAACTTCATCAGATGCTGGCGTGAAAGAGGTAAAATAAGCAACCCCACCAACAACGGTAGCTGCAGCCAATGACTTTTCACCTTTAGCTAATTCATAGCGCCACCCTTTCTTTTTTGCCAACTCAGCTTCAACAAGGTTAAAACCATCTATGTCATCTAGAGTATTACCAAACGGATCATCATTCATAATCATTAAGTCAGATGGTTTTATTGCAGCAGGCGCATTGGTCTTAAATGAGCGTGTCAGCGTATTTTCATCACGAATCATAAACAATTGATCTTGCTCATTTGTATTCGTTGGTTTTGAGCGATTACCACTGCCGATAACAACAGCATCATAAGGTGTATCTAAACGGGTAATAACCTTATCACCGTTGATGGTCGTCTCTGTTACTTTACTAAACAAGGTACGCGCAACTAAAGGCTTATAAAAGAAACGTCTATCTTGGGTATTTTGATTGCTACCAAGCTCTGCAAGTTTGAAATGGCTGAACTCGCGGCTATCTTCTCCTGGCATATCAATGCGCCAAATATTACCACCGGTATCTGAAGCATAAATTCGGTCAATATAGCCGTCATAATCTGAATCAAGCGTAGTTAAATCAGCGGCAATGCTATGTTTACCTTTAAAACCATTGCTATCCGGGGTTAACGCCCAAACTAAACTGCCAGTTTTTGCTTCAACAATATAAATACCCCGGCCACTGGAGTCCTCAGACCTAATTGCGGCGTCTTTATTAATATCGTAACCTGCACCAAATACGAGTAAAGGTTTATTACCAAAAGCTTTAATATAAGCTATTTGCGGTTTTGACCATGTTTGTGCTAATTCCGTAAAGTCGCCTTTGCCGCCTTCAATTGGTTTGCTCCAAAGGCGCTTTGGTTGATTCGGATTTGTAATATCTAAGCCGTAGTAATTCTTGCCACCACGGCGCATACCAGCAAAAGCCCAAACAGCATCTCCTTTACTAGCATCTATAATACCGTCATTTAAACCTTCGCTATTTAAACTCTTATTACTAAAGTAAACACTGATAGGGCCGTCCATACCATATACTTTACTATCCGCTTGTTTATTTCTGAGTGGTTTAATAATGTCAAATAATGCTGAAGGTATAAACGCCCAGCTTTCACTTACAGTCTCACCGGCATCTTTAAACATATGTAAAAATCCAGCATTTGTTCCTATAAGAATTCGTATATCATCATTGCCATAGTCGATGGCAATAGGTTTTGAATGTAATGGGTCGCCAAAAATATCAGAGCGTTGATCTTGTGATGAACCATCTTTATCCTCATCATCAACGTCGACCCCTCTTGCCCAATTCACATCTTGACTAGATAGGGACAACGGGTTATTGGTAACCCCGCTAAGAATGTCACTAACAACCGAAGTATTAAAACTAACAACAGAGCCTTGATTCTCCGTAAATAAATTACGAGCAAGCGGATCTATCGTGCTTAAATAATGATTCACACCACCTTGTGCAACAGCATTACCGTCAGCGGGTTGGCCTGCAGGAAGCCAAAATGTTTTTGCATCTTTTGAAATTAAACCTTCGCTATTAAGAGCAGGCTTGTTAGTTGCGTCAACAATCTGACTACCTGAGACTTTTAACTTTTTGAGGTTACCACGCCAGCGCGCACCTGTTTCTGGATAAAACATTGCAAAATAAATAGCATCACGGCTTCGAGTTTGATCTACGTTATTACTGGCCACTGATGGCGATGAAAAACTATCGTTTACTTCACGAATACGAGAAATCGTATTTTTGAGTGCGTCTGATAATTGTGCTGCAGTATTTGCATGTAAATACTGTCCACCGCCGTAGTTTGCTGTCTCAGTAAGTAGGTTCTTTCCTGAGTTGCTCATACCCGTACCAAAACCAATAGGAAATACACGTCCAATATCAAGCACATTATTGGTTTTGCTATACAAATCAACTTTTACATCATCTGTACCATGGATAATTTTCGCCAGTGCTGCTAAATAACTATTACTAACAGCAGGTGCATTTTCAGAAAAATAGTCATTATGGAGATTATATATATCATTATTTCTGTTAGAGTCGTTTGTAGGGTCACCGTCCGTCATTAAAATAATGTTGATACTATTATCACAACGTAATGGCTCACCCGCTACAGGGGCAAAGGGTGATTTATAAACTCCTGATGACTCTGCGGTAAAATCTCGATTATTAGTATTACCTCCATAGTAAACGTTTTGGCCTGTTATATATAAATACGCTTCCCACAATGTTTCAGTTAATGGGGTTGATCCGCTGGCAGGTAGCTCATCAACTTTATTTAGCAACGTTGATTTTGCAGCACCAACTCTGGCTAGTACATACCCACCATTACTACCATTAAAGCGCATTAAACCAAATTCGATATCATCATTATCGTTCACTAACTGTGTAATCGCATTTTGTGCAACTCTTAAACGACTATCACTACATGTGGCTTCATAATTGTAGTAACTAGTTCTTTTGTAACATTGCTCATTTCGTTTATAGCTATCTTTACTTTCAAAGCAATCAACCTCGTAATAACTATTACCGCTTCTTTTATAGCAGGCATTGCCATCGTTTACATCCCAGGCCATACTTCCCGAGGTATCAAAAATCATAATAACACGTGGCTTTTCATTAGTTTCCACATTGTGGTTAACATAGAGCTCTATGTCTTCACCATTCGCTGATAAACTAATTAATACACAAAATATAGAAATGAGTACTCTCTTTAACGTAAGTTTCATTTTAAATCCCCTTACTTATGCTAGCCATCTCTTGGGCTACGCCGGTCACAATTGTAAGCTGGTGCTTACTTTTAGAGCCATATTCTATGGTTGTTGAAACTTGTACCATGTTGCATGAGATACCAGCAGTAAAACTAAAACGACGAGGGCATTCTAAATCGAGTACACCATTGTTTAAATTAATCATATTGCTTTTCATATCATCACGTTCAGCCATAACAATACCCTTGTCTGAAACTTCTTCAGGGGTCAAAAAGAACTGATTAGCAGCTCCTTTACTGACTTCGTCAGCAATTATGCGCTGCACTTCACCAATTAGTTGGTTTTCTGCAACCTCGCGCTCTTGGGCTGCGTTGGTAATTTTAATATCAATACTACTACTGCTCATTAAAGT
The DNA here is from genome assembly GCF_003173795.1 of Pseudoalteromonas sp. meg-B1. GTDB lineage: Bacteria > Pseudomonadota > Gammaproteobacteria > Enterobacterales > Alteromonadaceae > Pseudoalteromonas > Pseudoalteromonas undina. The sequence goes on from NZ_QGQU01000004.1 coordinate 149,285, forward strand.
AACCGCAATTCCTGTCACTGCTATGACCATAATAAGCGCTGTAATAAGTACAACGCCCTGTTGTTTATTTTTCATCTGCGTTAAATACGCCATAAATTTGCTCCCACGTTATTTAAACGAATAGTCGTCGTGAAAACAGTTCGTCTGAAATTATCTGAAAAAGTGAGAGTGCGACTATTAGCATCTTCCCCTAATACGTACGTTTGGTTCTTAATTTTAAGACCTGGATCAGGCTGCAATGCTCTGATCAATAAAAAAACTTGTACTGTTAAAATGCCTTTACGATTTTCCCAGTCACTGACATTCATATCATTGATGCTTTTGTATGTATCAACACGGCTGTCGCTGGTAGTATCTAGGCCAAAAACAAAACGCATATTTTCCACGCCTTCCATTATGGTTTCAGTGTTTATAGACCCTCCCACCAAACGTTTTCGCATTAGTGCAGGTACAGTAAGGCTCTTATTATTTACCGTATAAGTTTGCTCTGAAATATAATAGCTGTGATGACTATACGGCCATACCGACGCATTAATATTTATGCTAGTAGGGTCAACAACACCTCGCTCAAAGCGAGCACTTTCTTGCTCAGCAATAAAATAATTCTCATCACTTTGCGTTTCATTAACACCTGCGGCATCCACTTCTAGTTGGTTTCCTTGTAAAAACTTAACCTGTAAAATATCAGTGCCTGCTAAAGGGTTATTAACGCAATTAAGTTCACTTGAACTAGTAGCTGTTTTTGCATAAAGCGTTTTAAAGTTACTGCTGCTGGTTAAATCAGGAAAGCTACCGTTATTGAGACCTTCAAAACAATCACCTGTAGGATTCGACAATGATGATGTGTTTATAACGGTGAAAGAATCATCATAAAATGTTCCCCAAAAACCAACCTGCTCAATATCACGTTGCATAATATTTATAGCTAAGCGACCTGATTCTTGTAACTCACCTATAGTCATTGTGTCTTTGGTGGTTACTTTCATACCGATATAAGTAAACATTACCCCACCCAAAATTAATCCCCCTATAAATAGAGATATCATCATTTCAATGAGTGTAAATCCTGTTTGCTTCATTTTAGCTCCTAACGTATACATAGCTATTAAGCACGACTAAGCGACGTTTTTTATCTGCAACACCACAGCTAATTTTACCTGTGGCCTCACTCGCTTTAAATTCTTGGCGACCCTGCCAAGAAACAATAACCTCTATGTTATATGCTTTCCCCCCAGACCCCCCTACAACTTCAGGGTTAATACACACAGTTGCCCCATCAAGTGATCCGGTATTCTCTCGGGCTCGGATAGCACGTTTCCATTGCTCGATATCTAAACTAGCTATTTGTGCGTTACTACAAGAGCTTGTAAAACACGTTTTAGACGGTTTCTTAGTGGTTTCACTGGTAAACTCTACATCATAATGGGTCGCGAGTTGCGAAGTATCGTTTGCTCGAATACGTTGAATAATATCATTACCAAGCGCAACAGCAGCAGCACGTTGCATTGAATCAAAACTTGCTTGCTTTGCTTTTGCTTGTAAAGCCACCGCACCGAGTAAGCCAAAGCTTAAAATAATGAAAGCAATCAGAACTTCGATGAGAGTAAAGCCCTTTTGAAACTTAAATACAGTCGAGAACATACTTAAACCAAATAATAATTATCTAACAATAAGTGTATGCAATTAAAAATTAGATTCAACTAGAACCATGACTAACGGTTAATTATGTTGATAAGCGGTTAATGGGTAGGTGTATTAAAGTTCGCTTTTTACGCTTTTGAGTGCTCGACGACTTACAGCTAAAAAAGCGCTACAGCCTTGTAGCTCAATAACATGTTGATGGTTTTTAAGCGTATGTAGGGCAATGATTTTGTTCTTATTCACCAAAGTATGTCGATGAATTCTTAATAAATGATGCGGGTATTGCATTTCAAGGTGCTTTAAACTGTCCTCAATTAAAGCTTCCCCTCCACCAAACACAACCTTGGTATACTTTTCCTCTGCGTTAAAATAAAAAATACTCTCTATTTCAATACTTCTGATAGTGCCGGCCAGTTGATACGTTACTTTTTCTGTATGTTGCTGTTGCAGGTGTACTCTGTTTAAACGTCCTAGCTGTTGTAATGCATGTTGCAAACTTTTTACTGATATAGGTTTTACTAAATACCCAGCTGCATTTAGTTGCAGTGCATCAAGTGCATGCTCAGGGTGAGCGGTTATAAAAATAATCGCAGGGGGAACCGCCAAGCCATTGAGTTGATTAGCCACTTCGATGCCATTTAAGCCTGGCATGTCAACATCTAAAAACACTAAATCAGGCTGAAGCTCTTCTATTTTCATTAAAGCGTCATTGCCATTATCGGCCTCACCTTGCACATGAATGGATGTATGGCTTTGACCAAGTAAACGCTTTAAGCGTGCTCTTGCTAAGGGTTCATCATCTACAATCAGTACATTCATAACATGTTCTCTGTTTGTTTTGGGATAACCACTTTAACTCTAAATTTATTTTCTTTGTTGGTTATAGTCAATTGCGCCCGACCTTTATAATAAATACTTAAACGAGAACGGATATTATCAATTGCCATACCGTTATGCTCTCTAGTATTAGCAGTTTCAGTAGGTACAGGGTTAGTTACAATCAAGGTTAAATAATGTGTTGTAACATGCAACTCAATACTAATGGTAGCACCACTTTGGCTGGGCTCTACACCATGACATACTGCGTTCTCTACCAAAGGTTGTAATGTTAGATATGGAATATAGAGCGTAGGGAGGTTTTCTGGTAATAACCACTCAACCTGTAAACGCTCTGCAAAACGCCATGATTCAAGAGCAATATATTGTTTAGTTAATATTATTTCATCACTGAGTAATACACTTTGCCCTGAACGCATTGCAGCTTGCGAAAGCGCTGCTAATGCCAAAATAGCATTCTCAGCAGCTTCAACGTCATGATGCGTTAATTCTGCTGCCGTATTCAAACTATTATATAAAAAATGGGGTCTGATCCGTGCTTGCAAGGCATCAAGCTCCGCTCGAGAGAGTGCTTTGGCTTGCTGTTCTTTTTCAAAATGAATAAGCAAAAATTGTACAAAAAGTAAGGTAAGCAAAAATACAATAATGCAATTACGTAACACAAAAAACGTAAGTTGTTTTTCGTTTTCTATATCAAAAGCAATATGAGAAAAAGCCAGACTAAATAAAGCAGTGCTCAGACTATATACAGCAATAAAAAAACTAAGCTGAATAAACTGAGGCTGTTTTGCAAGAAATCGCCGGCAAATGTATAAAAAAGAGGTACTGACTAATACTGTTACATGAAGAAATAAACTAATCTCTCCCAAGTGCAGCCATATGTCACCGCCAGCATTAGGAGCAAAAGCTAAAATAATAGCCACGACTTGTGTTACTACGAGGGATGCAAGTACACCACGCTCATTAAAAAGGGCCGAAAAAAGTAGTGCATCTGGTGTCAGTTGCTTACTCATTCGGCCCTCCTTTTATCTATTAATAGACTAACGCAGCTCTACTGGTACAGCAAAAACGATGTTTTCTTCTTCACCTGGGTTCTCGGTTACTTGCGTGCCACCAAGCTCTTTTAAACGAGTAATGACTTGCTGAACTAATACCTCAGGAGCTGAAGCACCGGCAGTCACACCTACACTATTGATACCATTAAACCATGATGCTTCAACATTACTAGCATCATCAATTAAATAGGCTTGCGTCCCCATCTTATCTGCCAGCTCTCGTAAGCGATTAGAGTTGGAACTATTTTTAGCACCCACAACTAATAACACATCTACTTTATCAGCTAAATCACGAACCGCATCTTGACGGTTTTGCGTTGCATAACAAATATCATCTTTACGTGGGCCATCGATTGCAGGAAATTTACTACGTAAAGCATCAATCACATCGGCAGTATCATCTACAGATAGAGTTGTTTGGCTGCAGTAAAAAAGATTATCCGCATTTTTTACATCAAGCTTTAATACATCATCAACCGTTTCAACAAGGTAAATACCACCTTGCTCGTTATCGTATTGACCCATGGTACCCTCAACCTCAGGGTGTCCGTGGTGGCCAATTAAGATGCATTCAATACCTTTTTTACTAGCACGCGTTACTTCCATATGCACCTTAGTCACTAACGGACAGGTTGCATCAAATACTTTTAACTCTCTGCGTTTAGCCTCTGAGCGAACAGCCTGAGATACACCATGAGCGCTGAAAATAACAATGCTATCATCAGGAACCTGATCTAGTTCTTCAACAAACACGGCGCCGCGATTTTTTAAACCATCGACTACATAACGGTTATGCACCACTTCGTGTCTTACATAGATTGGTTTTTCAAAAATATCTAAAGCGCGCTCAACAATACTAATTGCGCGGTCAACACCGGCGCAAAAGCCTCGTGGATTAGCTAGTAATATTTCCATTAACCTTGTACCTCAATAATATCAACCTCAAACGTTAAACGTTGACCCGCTAAAGGGTGGTTAAAATCGATAGTGACTGACTCACCTTGCACTTCACGAACCAGGCCTGGAAGCTCAGTACCATCAGGTTGAGTAAAGGCAATAATCGCACCTACTTTAGCCGGTGTTTCTGCACCAAACTTACTACGATCTACATAATAAATATTATCTGGATTGGGTTGACCAAAGGCATCTTCAGGCTCAAGTTCAAATGTTTTGCTTTCACCCGCAGTTAGGCCAAGCAAACATTTTTCAAAGTTAGCGGTTAAGCTGCCATCACCCATAGTGAGCTTAGCAGGTTTGTTATGTACTTTTGTTGAGTCAGCGGCAGAGCCATCTTCTAGTTTAATAGAAAAATGAAAAATAACGTCTGATTTTTCACCAATTACAGCTTGGCTCATGCTTTATGCTCCTTTGGTTCTTCGCCTGTAAAGGCGTCAAATAGTAATAATGCAGCGCCTATACAAATAGCGCAGTCTGCAATATTAAATACGGGGAAATGTGAGTCTTCGTAAAACACATGTAAAAAGTCAATAACGTATCCATAAGCAACACGGTCGTATAAGTTGCCGATAGCACCCGCTAACACTAACGAATATGCACTGCACAATACTTTATTAGATGCAGGAAGGCGCTTTAACCACCATACCAACAAACAACTAATTGCGATTGCTATTACACTTAAAAACCAACGTTGCCAGCCACCCGCTTCGCTTAAAAAGCTGTAAGCTGCACCGTAATTATGTACATAAGTGATACTAAAAACAGGCAGTAGATTAATTGACTCACCATAAGCCATGGTGTTTACAACCAGTGTTTTACTGGCAAAGTCTATTACTAGTAGTAATAGACTCAACCAAAGCCACACTAAACCACTTTTTTGGGCTAGTTTGCTCACTAAAAACAACTCCTAAGCGAATTGACGCTTTTCACCTTCACCGTCAACGTTACTAACACAACGACCACAGATTTCAGGGTGCGCAGGTTCAATACCTACATCTTCACTATAATGCCAACAGCGCTCACACTTTTTAGCATCAGTTGCTGATACGCTAATGTATAAACCTTCAATTTCGGTTGCTTGTGAGTCTGCTGGCTGGCTATCAACCTCAGTAACATTTACAGCTGAAGTGAGTAACACAAAGCGCAGTTCATCGCCCAATGCCGCCAGCTTAGCTGCAAGTTCTTTGCTTGCAAACAAGTTAACTGTTGCTTGTAATGTAGCGCCAATCACTTCTTCTTTACGTGCAGCTTCTAGCAGACGGTTTACTTCGTCACGCACATTTAAAATAGCTTGCCAATCTTCATTACTAAACTTGGTCGTAGTTGGCGCTTGTAAGCCCTCATACCAAGTTGAAGTAAATACATAGTCACTGCGCTCACCTGGAAGTGCTTCCCAAATTTCTTGTGCTGTAAAGCTCATGATTGGTGCCATCCAACGCGTCATTGCTTCAGCAATGTGGTATAGCGCGGTTTGACAAGAACGACGTGCATGACTGTCGCTTTTTGCCGTGTACTGACGATCTTTTATAACGTCTAAGTAGAACGAACCAAGCTCACCGGTACAGAAGTTCATTAGCTTTTGCGTTACTAATAGCATTTGGTAGCTATCGTACGCTGCTAAAATGTCATCTTGTAACTGTGCTGCGCGCCCTACAATCCACTTATCAAGCTCAACCATATCATCAACAGCAACTTGATCCGTTTTTGGATCAAAACCGCTAAGGTTAGCAAGTAAGTAACGGCTGGTGTTACGAATACGACGGTAGCGATCTGCTGAACGTTTGAATATTTCATCTGATACCGTCATTTCTGCCGTGTAATCAGTTGATGCTACCCATAAGCGTAAAATATCAGCGCCTAGTTTATTCATCACATTTTGTGGTGAAATAACATTACCTAATGACTTAGACATTTTGCGGCCGTTTTCATCAACAGTAAAGCCATGCGTTAGCACTTGCTTGTAAGGTGCATGACCATTTATTGCCACTGAGGTCATCATTGATGACATAAACCAACCACGGTGTTGATCTGAACCCTCTAGGTATAAATCAGCAGGACCGGTTAAATCTTCACGCGCATCAACAACACAGGCATGCGTTACACCTGAATCAAACCACACATCGAGTGTGTCTTGCACTTTCATGTATTGTTGTGCGTCTTCTTCACCTAGTAAAGTAGCTGGGTCTAAGTCATACCATGCTTGAATGCCTGACTTTTCAACTAGCGCCGCGGCTTGTTCAATCAGCTCTTGAGTATTTGGGTGTAATGCACCCGTGTCTTTATCAACAAACAACGCAATAGGTACACCCCAGGTACGTTGACGTGAAATACACCAATCAGGGCGGCCTTCAACCATGTTGGCAATACGGCTTTCGCCCCATTCAGGTAACCACTGAGTATTTTTAATTTCAGCCAGTGAATCTTGGCGCAAGTTAGCCTGATCCATGCTAACAAACCATTGTGGTGTGGCACGGAAAATAATAGGTGTTTTATGGCGCCAGCAATGTGGGTAGCTGTGCGTTAATGCATGATGATGCATTAGGGCATTATTTTCTTTTAATACCTCAATTACACTCGCATTGGCTTTAAACACATGTTGACCGGCAAATAATTCAGTATCAGGTAAGTACACACCGTTTGCGCCAACAGGGTTAGCTACTTCAAGATTGTACTCAAGACCTGCCACGAAATCTTCTTGACCATGACCTGGTGCAGTATGCACGATACCGGTACCAGAATCTGTTGTTACGTGCTCAGCAACAATAACAGGAACATTAAAGTCGTAAAAAGGATGTGCTACGGTTAAGCTTTCAAGTGCTGCGCCTTTAACATAGCCAAGGATATGGAAATGGTTAAAACCAAAACGATCCATCGCATCTTTAACCAGCTCAGAACCTATAATAAGACGTTGCTGAACGCCTTCATCTTCTACTTGTACTAGCGCGTATTCTAAATCAGCATGCACAGCTACCGCACGGTTTGCTGGCAAAGTCCATGGTGTCGTAGTCCAAATAACGGTTCCTACGCTACCTGTTCCTGTATGGCCAGCCGCTAAATCAAACGCATTAACCACCGCATCTTGATCTGTAAAAGTAAAACGTACATCAATAGCTGGAGATTGTTTATCTTGGTATTCAACTTCTGCCTCAGCTAATGCTGAACCACAATCTGTACACCAATGCACAGGCTTAGCACCTTTATGAAGGTGACCATTTTTTATAATGCGGCCCAATACACGAATGGCATTAGCTTCAAAGTCGAAGTTCATGGTTAGGTAAGGTTTATCCCAATCACCAAAAACCCCTAAACGTTTAAAGTCTACTTTTTGGCCTTCCACTTGCTTTTTAGCATAGGCACGACATTTCTCACGAAACTCTGCCGCAGTTACCTTAACACCGGGTTTACCAACTTTTTTTTCAACCATTAGCTCGATTGGTAAACCATGACAGTCCCAACCTGGTACGTATGGCGCATCAAAGTCTGATAAAGTTTTAGACTTAACAATAATATCTTTTAATATTTTATTTACTGAGTGGCCTAAATGGATATCGCCGTTTGCATACGGAGGGCCGTCATGCAAAATGAAAGTTTTTTTACCTTTCTTCGCGCTGCGAATTTGACCGTATAGGTCGTTTTCATACCATGCTTTAAGCATTTTTGGTTCACGTTGTGCCAAATTGCCACGCATTGGAAACATTGTTTCCGGTAAATTCAAAGTATGTTTGTAGTCGCTCATTAATCCTACTTTCCGTTTCTATCGGCTACCTAATTTAAACCAAAACACTGCTTAGCGGCGGCAACATCGGTTGCTATTTGTGCCGTCAGTTGTGTTAATGTCTCGAATTTTTTCTCATTGCGGAGTTTTTCAATTAACTCCACATGCATAAATTGTCCATAAATATCTTGTGCAAAATCAAAAAGGTGAACTTCTAATAAGGCACGAGTTCCATTAAACGTGGGTTTGTTTCCAATGTTAGCCACCCCAAAAACTTGCTTTCCTGCGATCATCACTTGAACCGCAAATACACCATTGACCGGACAAACTTGACGTTTTAGTGCAATATTTGCCGTTCTAAAACCCAGTTCGCGGCCTTTTTTCCAGCCATGAATAACACGTCCAGATATTGCATAATTATGCCCAAGCATAACTTTTGCACTAACTAAGTCACCTTCAGCAAGCGCTTCTCGTATCAAGGTACTGCTTACTCTAGCATTTAATTGCCTAAAGCTGGCAGTGCTTTTAACACTCATTCCCACTTGGGTGCCCATAGTTGCCAATAGACTAAAGTTACCTTGGCGCTGTTTACCAAACCTAAAATCATCACCAACCGTTAATGCTTTAACGCCCAGCTTTTTAATTAAAATATCGCTAACAAACTGCTCAGCATGCATGTTTGCAAAAGCCTGATTAAAGCTAATACAAATAACGCGTTCAATTCCTAAGTTACTCAATAGACGAAGTTTATCACGCAGTCGAGTCAGCCTAGCCGGAGCGTTACTCTTTGCAAAAAACTCCTGTGGCTGAGGCTCAAATAACATTACAGTGCTGGGTAAATTATTTTCTTTTGCATCAGCTAAAAGCCCTTTTAATACGGCAGCATGACCCAAATGAACACCATCAAAATTACCAATGGTCAGCACACAACCAAAGTGTTGTGGGCGTATATTGTGTATACCTCTAATTAACTCCATGCCACCTAATGCCTTTTTCAGCGAGCGATAAAATGCGACCTCGGGCCGCAGAGTGTCCGATTATAATCTTTTTTTTAATTTGATTCAGTAATTGCTACACTTTTTATCGTATTTAGTCTAACACCCATCAAAAACAACATAAAAAAGTAACTAACAATCGCAATAATTAATAACACAACCAATAACATAACTTGTTCGCTAAAGTGCCAACTAACCCAGTCATATTGCCTACTAGTAAACCAAACCAATGCGCCCATTGTTATACTTGCCAACAAACACTTCAAAGTGAAGTAGCCACTCATGCTGGAAAACTGATAAACATTCTCTTTTTTAAGCTGTCGATACAGTAAGTAGGCATTACAACTTGCCGACATTGAGGTTGCCAGTGCCAAACCTAAATAGCCAATAAATGGTGCCAGCATAATATTAAACACCATATTTAGTACCAAAGTAATAATACCAATGCGTACCGGTGTTTTAGTATCTTGGCGAGAATAAAACCCAGGCGCGAGGACTTTAATTAACATAAAACTGACTAATCCCACTGAGTAGGCAACCACCCCTAAGCTCACCGCCTTAACATGATCGATGCCCGCTTCTTTGAAAGCGCCATGATCAAACAGCACGGTAATAATAAGCGGACTTATAATCATCAATCCTATCATTGCTGGAAGCCCTAAAAAAATCACAAACCTCACTCCCCAATCTAGGGTATGTTGAAAGTCGCTACTTTTTTTACTGCTGTGTAATTTTGACAGCGCAGGTAAAATAACCGTCGCAATACCAATGCCAAATAAACCAAGTGGGAATTCAATCAGTCTATCTGAGTAATACAGCCAAGCGATAGAGCCTGTCATCAATAATGAAGCTATTACCGTATCGAGTAATAAGTTAATTTGACTAATTGATACACCAAATAAGGCTGGGAGCATTAACTTGCGTACTTTTTTCACATTTTCATCTTGCCAACCCCAGCGCGGGCGCGCTAGCATTTTTGCTTTATACAAAAACGGCAGTTGAAATAATAGCTGTACCACGCCTCCTAAAAACACGCCAACAGCTAACGCATAAGCGCCTACAGAAAACTGATCATGTAATAAAATGGCACAACTAATAATGGATACATTGAGTAACACCGGGGTAAAAGCCGCAACGGCAAAACGATTATAAACGTTCATCACAGCGCCACTGAGCGCCACAAGGCTTACAAAAAACAAATAAGGAAAAGTCAGTTTTAATAGCGAACTGGCAAGCTCAAACTTTTCTGCGTCAGGGCCACCTTGCCACCAATCAATAAACCAACCAGTGCCGAATAAAGCAGCAATAACAGGTGACGCTATCACACCAAAGAGCGTCACTATCAGTAAAATAGTGCCTAACGTGCCGGCGGCTTGGGCAACAAATATTCTGACCTTCTCATCGCCTTGCTGCTGTTTAATTTCACTTAATACCGGTACAAATGCTTGCGCAAAAGCCCCTTCGGCAAATAAACGGCGTAAAAAATTAGGAATACGGTTAGCAAATAAAAATACATCGGCCGCAGCGCCTGCGCCCAACAAGTTAGCTACGACGGCATCTCGTACTAGCCCTAAAATACGCGAGATCATTGTCATTGCACTTACAATCATCCCAGAACGAAACAAACCTTTTGACACTATGAATCCATATTAAAAATCAGCAATTAAGTTAATTATGCCATAGTCTTTTTTATAAATCGCTTTAAAGCACTAGGCTGGAACCCCTTGCTTTGTTACAATAGCGCTATTAACTGCTAAAGCGGCAAATTGATGTTCGTTATAAGGAGCAGTTTTTCTTGGATTGTTAAAATTAAATTGACATTCATGATAAAAACAGGCATATTCCACGGCCTTTAATTTAAGCTTTATTTAAGATTGTTAGGAGCAAACCTTGGCTAACATCAAGTCTGCAAAAAAACGCGCTATCACAAGCGAAAAAAACCGTCAGCACAACGCAAGCCGTCGTTCAATGATGCGTACTTACTTCAAAAAAGTAATCGTAGCTATTGAAGCTGGCGATAAAGAAGCTGCACAGCAAGCTTTTTCTGTTGCTACACCTATCCTAGACCGTTACGCAACTAAGGGTCTAATCCACAAAAACAAAGCTGCTCGTCATAAGAGCCGTTTAGCTGCTAAAATTAAAGCGCTATAATTTGTTTTTGCAAGATTAAAAAAACCGGCTTTTGCCGGTTTTTTTTTGCCCAAAATAAATGCGCCTATTAAACGTTATCAAGCTCTGGGTAAAACTTTTTCAACATCGCCGCAATTTTCTTTGGAGAAAATGGCTTAACTACAAATCCTTTAGCCCCTCTATCTATCGCATCCTTCACATTTTCAACGCCTGAATGAGCCGACACCATCACCACGTTTGTCTCTGGTGATAACTCATTAATTTGCGCAATAAGCTCTTTACCGTCGCCATCAGGTAGCTCTATATCTAAAAATATAATATTAAAATTGGCTGCACGACACTCGCTAATGCACTGCGCGGCCGTTGACGCCTCTTTTACATTCTCTATCCCTAAATGCATCAATGTTTGACTGAGAAAGCTACGCACCGTGCTAACATCATCAACTATTAAAATAGATAGCTGCGTATTCATATATAATCCTTATAGGCTAAAGCCATGTCTGCGAAATTGGTGATTTGCTTAAAATACAAATATTTACTTTATTATAGAGAGCTAAGCTAAAAAGGCCAGATTTGCTTTATGTCGAAAACCACAAAAAAGAGTCGCCGCAAAAAAAATAAAACGATTACTGTTAAACCTACACCCACTAATAAGCTTGCAAACCTTGGCTCACAATTAAAGCCGCAATCAAAGAACACTAAGCGTGGTATCAAGCTGACCCTGTTTTTTATTTTCACGATATTATTACTTATACTTGTTTTAGTGCCAAAGCCAAGCTTACTTACTTATAAAAAATCATCTATGGTAAGCCAAAGTGTGTATTGGCCTGGGTTGTTTTCAAGCGAACCAAAACTACTGGACTCAACCCTCCACCCGCGACTGGATAAGGAGCATAGAACCCTTTACTTATGTATTGATTTACAGCAACCGCAGAGCTGCCAAAAATATCGAATTATTGCTGAGGAAGGAATATTTTCAGTATTGCTTACTTACTTTTAACATTAAAAAAACTAATCTGAAAATTTAAAATTACTTGGTTGAAAGCTGTGCAAAAGATCAACATAATGGCGCTCCTTTTTTCAACAACTGAACTATTGAAACGACCATGCTAAACGAGCTAGATTGGCTTTTAAATACATTACTACTTGCACTAGGTTTAGGTGCATTCTTTATTAACCAACTGACACTGCTTCGCGTTGCTGCGATTAGTGCTTGTGGTTTGTTATTCCTATCATTTAGCTTAGATCTTATGTCGTCGAGTATTATTTCAAATATGAGTTTAGTTTTGATCAACACATTTTACTTGTTCAAAGTTTATACATTTGGGCAATTTACTGTATCTCAACACTAATTACTTCCCCTTAGAATATTTTATAGCCCAGTTTTTCTGGGCTTTTTTTATCCCACAGCTTTAAAAATCTTGGGTCTTAGTTTGAACTAAGTTAAAATTTATCTCGTATTAGGGTCTGTTGACCTTTCAAGGTTAAATTTGCAGCAGTCTGTTTGGTATTTAGGCAAGGCAGAGCCTATGTGGTGTGGTTATTCCCCATAAATAGGTGATAACGCAGCATCAATGCCAAACAGGCGCTGCCCTTAGGGTTCTGCCTAGGGGCGATTTACTCTTTGTTGCTCGGTTTTTACTTAGCCCACTAGGTTACAAACCGAGCGCCGCGATTAAACCGCCCCTAGTTTGAACAAATTTCAATCCGCAAAGGTCAACAGACCCTTGCCTAATTTGAGATAAGCCCATGCCGTTGTCAGATTTCGATTTATTCTTATCCTCTATGGAAGATGTTACCCCTATCAATCACGACACCGTGACATTACCATCTAAAAGCCATAAAACGGTTATCGCACAGCAAGAAAAAAACAAAGCTGCACAATTAAACTTAAACAGTGAACAATTTAATCCGTTAGATGAACCACTTGAATTGCTCGACCCACTCGCCATATTAAGCTTTAAACGAGATGGCGTGCAAAGCCCGGTTTTTAAAAACGTAAGACTAGCTAAATATCAGCTCGATGCGACATTAGATTTACACGGGCAGCTTTTAAAAAATGCCCATGATTCGTTGCAGGCCTTTATTAAAGATTGCCACCAGCGCAATATAAGAATGGTTCTTGTTCGTCATGGAATAGGAATTAAAAATAAAGCCAAACCGGGTATTTTAAAAAGTTACGTAAACCAGTGGTTGCAAACTATTCCCTGTGTTTTAGCATTTCATACTGCACTCAGGCAGCATGGAGGAAGTGGTGCAACGTATGTCTTACTGAAGAAGAGTGATGATAAGAAGCATCAAAACCGAGAAATCCACAGCAAGCGTAGCTAATTCCTACTGTGGTAATAAGAGTTAGTTGAGCAGCACTGTCGCATTGGCTTGGTTAAACCAAGCAGATATTCCTAATATAATGATAGATACAACCACAATGCTGATTTTTGCGCCCCCTTGACTGGGTTTCATAATTCATCCTATTTATTATTATTGTTAGAACGGCTTTTAACAATAATAAAAATTACAAATGTTAACAAGCTGTTTCTATTAAAAGTTAAACAAATTTTAATGCTTTAAAGTCAAACAACTCTAAACTAATAACCTTGCTGCTTATTAATGCAATTAATTAATGGCTGTCTCGCTTTTAAGCGCAAAATATTATCTGCTATTTGTTCAACAACACTATCTAGATCTGACAACGCAGCACAATGCGGCGTTAAAGTAATATTTGGGTGCTGCCAATAAGGGTGTTCGCTTGGTAGTGGCTCATTGGCAAATACATCAAGCGTTGCTGCTCGTAAACGTGCGTTGTTGAGCGCATCGAGCAAATCAGCTTCAACAACATGCTCACCTCGGGCCACATTAATTAACACTGCGTGCTCAGGAAGTTGCTTAAGCAACTGTTGATTAATAATACCTTTGGTATTGCTAGTAAGTGGCAGTAGACAGATTAAATAATCTGTATTCACTAACATATCATTTAGTCCCTGATCACCATGGTAGAGTGTTGCTATGATTGATGTTTTAGGGCTTCGGCTCCAAGCATTAACTTTAAAACCATTATTAGTCAACCTGTAGGCACAAGCTTGGCCTAATTCGCCAAACCCTAAAATACTCACTCGATCGTGCCTATACGCTCTTTTGGGCTTCCATTCACTTTGCTGTTGTTTTAAGAAATATTCTTTTAATCGCAATTTTTGCGCTAATACATGGGTAAGAACATATTCAGCCATGTCGTTGGCTAACTGTTTATCGACAATGCGCACTACTTCAACATGTGCAGGTAGTAAACTTAAATCGATACTATCAACCCCAGCACCAAACGATGACACCGCTTTCAAATTTATCAACTTTGGCCATAAAGACGCGGGCGCATTCCAAGCCAGTACAAATTCCACACTTGCAAAATCTTGGCAATCATCAAGCTGCTCAATTTGAATATTGGGTAATTGTGATTGCATTTTTGCAATTAATTTTGTGTTATCTCGACCGGTAATCGCGACTAAAACTGACATGATGATTCCTTAAAAAGTAACCGTAAATAGTAGTACTGGTATGGTTTAATTCAATAGTAAGTAAACGGTTTTAAAAAGTCACACAACTGACCGCGTATTGTCATATCCGCACTCTAAGCTAAACATATTGGCCTTAGCCTAGTATAAAAAGAGGTGCGTATGATCAGTGTAGATAAAGTAATAGCAACCAATTTACCACAGTTAACTAACTCATTTAAAATAAAAAAACTGGTAAAAAAAAGTCTTAGCTACTTATTACATGAACAAGAATTTACAAACTTTGCAACTGCCTATCCCCACCTTCAAGGAATAGAATTTGTAGAGCAAGTACTTGATGAACTTGATTTTGAAACTCGTTATAAAGCTAAGCAAATAGAAAATATTCCCAGTGAAGGAAAAATTGTCATTATTGCAAACCACCCTATCGGCTCCTTAGATGCGCTTGCATTAATTAATGTGTTATCAACGGTAAGAGCCGATTTAAAAGTGGTGGCTAACCGTATGTTAATGACCGTTGACGCCATGCATTCGTTATTACTACCCGTTGATAACCTATCAGGGCAAAGTAAAAAACAAGAGCTGAGTAATATCCACCAGCACTTAAAAAATGAAGGAGCGTTACTTATTTTCCCTGCCGGTGAAGTTTCTCGACTTCGTCCTACGGGTATAAAAGACTGCAAATGGAACAGTGGCTTTTTACGCATTGCTAAAAAGGCTAACAGCCCTATTTTGCCTATCTATATTAAAGCCAGAAATAGTCCGCTGTTTTACGGCGCATCAATGCTTTATAAACCACTGGCTAGCTTATTACTGGTAAAAGAAATGTTTAAGCAACGTCAAAAATCACTCGAGTTTGAAATTGGCGCTTCCATTGCTCCTGAGTCTTATTTAATCCCAGACTTAAAAGACAAAGAAGTGGTTGAGCTAATCCGTAAGCAACTATACCGTTTAACCACAAAAAAAACGCTACCATTAAAAACTCATGCTCCAATTGCCTCTCCTGAATGTAAAAAAGAATTAAAAAAAGCCATAGAATGCTGCGAACATTTAGGTAAAACCAGTGATGGCATGGTGATTTATTTGTACCAATACCAAGGAAGCTCTCCCTTATTTCGTGAACTGGGCCGCTTACGAGAAATCGCTTTTCGGGCTGTAGGTGAAGGTAGTGGAAACCGCCGAGACATAGATAAATACGATATGCACTATCAGCACTTAGTATTGTGGGATGAACATGCACTAGAGTTGGTGGGTGCTTACCGATTAGCTTGTGCACAGGATGTGATTGAACAACACTCACAAAGTGGGCTTTATACCGATAGCCTATTTAATTATACCCAAGATATGACTCCTTATTTTAAACAAGGCATAGAGCTAGGCCGAAGCTTTGTACAACCTAAATATTGGGGCAGAAAAAGTCTCGACTACTTATGGTATGGTATTGGCGCTTTTATAAATCGCTACCCTCAATACCGTTACTTATTTGGTGCGGTGAGTGTGTCAAACGCACTACCTGAGCAGGCAAAGTCTTTATTAGTGCATTATTATCAGCACTATTATGGCTGTGAAAAATCACTCGCAACGCCTAACAATGCTTTTCGTCACACACCTGATCAGCAAACTCAGTGCACTAACTTGTTCGAGGGTAATAATATAAAAGAAGATTTTGTAGAGCTTAAACACATACTCGCTAACATGGGCACGCATGTACCCACACTATTTAAACAATATACAGAGCTATGCGAACCAAATGGAGTTAAATTTTTAAGCTTTAGTATTGATCCACAATTCAATAATTGTATTGATGGCCTAGTATTGGTTGATCTTGAAAAAGTAAAACCAAGCAAAGCAAAACGCTACTTGGGTACTGATAAATCAGCATCAGCAAGTTAAAGCGTTAACCCTTAATCGAATAACTATTAAAGCGGCATTAAGCGGCGCTTTAATAGTTATTAATACTTCAAGGCTGAGTAAAAATACCATCGAGTAATTGCGTATAAATCTTTTCTATTTCTAACAAGTCGCAAATCGGTACATGTTCATTAACCTGATGAATACTATGGTTTCGTACCCCACACTCTATGACTTGTGTTTTTTGCTGTGCAAAAAATCGTCCGTCCGACGTCCCACCACTGGTGCTTAATAAAGGATAATTCCCCGTCACTTTAAAAATTGCCTGCTCTAACTGAGCGAGTAAGCAACTCTCAATCTTATGGCTTGTATAATAGGGTTCACATGGACGCTCCCACTGTATAACCAAATGCTCGCTGAAATCCTTCAGTGCAGCAAACACACGTTGCTTAACATGCTTACTTTTATACCCATGGCTATAGCGAATATTAAAAGTAATATCACACTGAGCTGGCACGAGGTTATCTAGCACATTATCAATATTAATACCGGTGACTTGCAGCGTTGTTTTTGAACTAAGTTCATCTAAAGGCCAGTCTATTTGTGTGAGCCTGTTAACCACTTCAGCACTGATGTGCGCAGCATTAATGGTATTCTCAGGATAGGCTACATGCCCAGCCTTTCCTTGAATAGCTAATCGCGCAGATAAGGCTCCACGTCGACCATTTTTTATAGTGTCACCTACCTGCAGGTGGCTGGTTGGCTCACCAACAATACAGCCATCAAGCACAACGCCCTGTTGTGCTAATCGCTTGGCAATCAACACAGAACCATGCTCCGCCTCACCTTCTTCATCTGAGGTGATCAGCCAAAATAATGCTCCCTGCTTTTGCTGCGCGCTGTTTATTAACGTCTGCGTTGCACTTAGCATCGCGGCAATGCCTCCTTTCATATCGGCGGCACCACGCCCATAAATTGCATCGTTAATTATGTGTCCACCAAACGGATCGGCTAACCAGCCACCTTGCGTTGCGGGTACCACATCAATATGGCCAGAAAATGCCACCACGGGGCCTGCCCCAAAGGTTATTTTTGCAATTAAGTTTGTCACATTATTAGAACTAAATTGCTCTGTACTAAAGCCTAACTCAGTAAGGTGGTTCGCAAGCCACTCAATGCCACCAGCTGGATTAGGAGTAATCGATTTAAATCGGATCAGAGTTTGTAAGTGACTCACTGTTTTTAACTGTGCAATAGTTAAGTACGGCGCTTGTGCTTTTGTATTGATAGCTTTTGTCATAATAAACACACCTCGTTTTAGCAGTGTATTTATTACAACGACTTTTTATGACCGCATTATGAATTTACTAGCTAACGTGCGCCCTCTTCTATTAATGTTTCTCGTGTAACCTGCACTATGTGCTTATCTTCTTTAGTTAACTTGGTTTTTTTCCAAGAGCCACGCATAAACCATGCAAATGCTATCAATGCGATGGTTATGTTAGTAATTGCAAAAGAATACCAAATGCCTTGATCGCCAAGCTCAGTATGATTAGAAAGAATATAAGCGGCAGGGAACTGCACTACACATTGTGATAATAACGCGATAACCATTGCATTGAGCATATTACCTGAGGCACGAAAAGCAGCAACAATACAAAGTTGCACCCCTATTCCACCCCAACTTAAGCACATTACTTGAATAAACTGCGCCCCATTAGTAATAACGTCATTATCGTCAGGAATAAAAAATGCAACTAATGAATCTGCATATAAATATGCAATGGCGCCAACACATGAGAGCCCTAACAAGCCCCACACACTAGCAAGTTTAGTGATCTGCTCAGCCCGCTTGATATTACCAGCCCCCATATTTTGCCCAACCAAGGTTGATACCGCCATTGATAAGCCCATAGCGGGGATCATTACCATTTGCAAAATATTAGAGCCAACACCATAAGCAGCAATTGTCGTAGTACCAAAGCTGGCAACTAGAAATGACATGATGATCAAACCAAATGCACGTGTCGATAATTCAATAGAGCCAGGCGCTCCCAAGAAAAAAGCGCGCTTAATATAGTGCCAGTCGGGGTAAAAGC
Organism: Pseudoalteromonas sp. meg-B1; assembly: GCF_003173795.1. Classification (GTDB taxonomy): domain Bacteria; phylum Pseudomonadota; class Gammaproteobacteria; order Enterobacterales; family Alteromonadaceae; genus Pseudoalteromonas; species Pseudoalteromonas undina. The sequence goes on from NZ_QGQU01000004.1 coordinate 168,071, forward strand.
TTTTAAGCTGTAATTGAATACCATGTCGACCACGTAAAAATATAATGATGCCCGCAAGCGCCGCTAAGCTCTGTGTAACCAATGTTGCTAGCGCAGCGCCCATCACACCAAGCCCCTCAAAACGACCATAGCCAAATATGAATAACGGATCGAGTATAAAATTAAGTAACACGGTTGTGCTGACTATAATTAACGGCACCTTCGTTTGCCCTATACCCCGCATCAGCGATTGAAACATGGCATAAATAAACACAAAAATAACGCCAATAAAAGATACATGCATAAACTTAAGTGCATCACTATATACGGCCGCTTCAACCCCCAGTAAGGTTAAAAAATAAGGTGATAATGCATAGCCTAGTAACCCAAGTAATAGTGCAACTAATGTCACCATTAACACCGTTTGCGCGGCAACATGGTTAACCTTATCTTGTTGTCCTGCCCCCATGTATTGGGCTGATAAAATCGCCCCAGCCATAGCAAATCCTGAACCTATCGCAATAACTAAAAATGTGACAGGCATACTAATAGATACAGCAGCCACTTGCGCAGCCCCTAACCGGCCAACCCAAAAAGCATCTGTAAGCTGATAAGCAGACTGCAAAATATTAATGAGGACAATAGGAATGCCTAATTTTAATAGCGCTTTGGCAATAGAGCCTTGAAGAAATAGTTGACCAGAGGGAGTCATGAGGCCGCTTACTTTTATTAAACCGTGAACATAGCCCTAGTTTAACAAAACTAGCTGATTATATTCTGAATACTTCGTTTACGGCCGGTATTTAAGTGATCAGTCAATAATTTTTGAGCACTAAGTAAGTAAAAGTTTAATCTAAATCAATAAATAGAGGCTCTTTACTTATACGCTTTTGAAACTTTGATCTAGAACAGGTTTTTATTTTTAAACTCGAGCGATAATAGCCTCAATCAACAAATAGTCACACAGTAGTTCACGGAGAACAACATGAAAACTAAACTAAGCATTGCAATACTTACTTCTTTACTAGCTCTTTCTCCTGCAGCACACGCTAACTTTAGCGTTAATGTTGGCGCAATTAATGTTAACCCTGATAACGATGGCTCAAAGATTAACGAAGCACCTACTCTTGGTTTAAAAGGTGATTCAAATACTCAGTTAGGTATTACTGTAGATTATGCATTTAACGACCAATGGGTGTTAGAGCTTATTGCAGCAACGCCATTCTCTCATGATGTAGAAGGTACAGGCGGTTTAGCTGGTAATAAAATTGCCGACATTAAACATTTACCACCATCACTGGTTGCACAATACCACTTTTTAGACAGCAGCTACGCACTTCGTCCATTTGTTGGTGTAGGTATTAACTATACGACGTTCTTTGACGAGCAGCCTTCTGCAGCACTTAAAGCAACTTTAAATACTGACGACGTGGAAGTAAAACTAGATGATTCATTTGGTTTTGTTGCTCAAGTAGGTGCTAACTACAAGATTGATGAGAAATGGGGCCTACACGCTATGGTATCTATCATGGATATAGATACTGATGCGACTGTATATGCTAATGGCGCAAAAGCATTAACTTCAACCGTGTCACTTGACCCTGTTGTAGCTATGTTTGGTCTTAAATACTCGTTTTAATAACGATTATGTGTGTGTTAAAAAGGCCGTAAGGCCTTTTTTTTTGCGTGTAATTAACGAGGTAAGTTATTTACTTTTTTTTGCTCAAGCATTTCTTTCCAATGAATTATTTCTGCCGGTAAAATAGGTGCTACGCCTTCAAAACCAGCAACCTCCAGCATATGCTCAACGCTTACCACCCCTTTTTTACTTTTAAATACGCCACGTACATAGGCAATTGCATGTAAGCCACGCTCTGAATGAAATTTTTGTTCAATATAAAAGTATTTATGATCCCAGCCGACTAAACGGGTACTAATGGTAAAGCGCTGCATAGGCTTAATATCACGGATATAAGTAATGGCGGTTGCATTAACAATAGGAAACCAACGACGCTTCATTATTTGCTTTAGTAAACCAACTCGCTCGGTCATCCATGTGCGCGATAAATCCATCATTGCTAAATAGCGTGAATTAGTTAAGTGCAAATTAATATCACAGTCACTTGGCAGTGCTTTGTAGTCTATATCAACCGTGTCTAACAATGATTGATAATCACGATTACGTTTAATTTTGAAAAATAATAGTAGCAGTCTAAAATATAAATTCACAGCAGAGGTCTTACCAGTTTGTTTTTTGTGAGTGTATCATAGCAATTGATCCCCTAGGGTATTTTTACACCAAGGGGACAATCACTAAGAAAAGTTGTTTTAATATCTATCTTTAAACTTTAACCGTTTTACGATTAATACCGTAATCACGTAGTTTATTAGCTACCGCTGTATGACTTAGCCCTAAGCGCTTAGCTAACTGACGTGAACTTGGATAAGCTGGATAAAGCTTACGCAATAAGGTAGCTTCAAAACGCTTAACCGCTTGATCAAGCGAGCCCTCAAAATCAGACTCTAAATAGCCTAAATCATGGGTAAAGGTCGGCAGTTGTAAATGCTCAACTCGCAGTTCACTGTCTTCTAACAACGATACCGCACGGTAAATAGCATTTTCTAATTGGCGCACATTACCTGGCCATGGGTAATCTTGTAAAAACGTTAAACACTCTTCAGATAGCTCAGGCACAGTATGGCCATTTTGCTGCGCATATTTTTGAATAAAGTGCTCAGCAAGTGGGCCAACATCGGCTTTACGATCTCTCAGTGGTGCAATTTCTAACGTTAGTACATTAATGCGATAGTATAAGTCTTCTCTAAATACGCCTTCTTGCACCATTGCAGGTAAATCTTTTTGGGTAGCAGCAACTATGCGAACATTTACTTTAACTTCGTTTTCATCGCCTACTTTTCGAAACGTACCGTCTTGTAAAAAGCGCAGTAATTTAGTTTGGAGCTGAGTCGACATTTCACCCACTTCATCTAAAAATACTGTTCCACCATCCGCTTGTTCAAGTACACCGCGTTTAGGCGCTGCATTTTCTTCATATCCGGCGTAACCAAAAAGCTCTGACTCGGCAACATCATCTGGTAACGAGGCACACGATAAAGCGATAAACGGCTTTACTGAGCGGTTAGATGCATAGTGACAAGCTCGCGCTAATAACTCTTTACCTGTGCCGGTTTCACCGGTGATAAGAATAGGGGCTTCAAGTTGCGCCATTTTACGCGCTTCGCGTACAACACGACGCATCGCCGTACTAAAATTGTGAATTGTCGCAAAGCTTTCTTGGCCATAGCGTCTAAACGCACTCACTTGCTGACCTAGGCGGCTTTGCGATTTTATATTAATTACCGCACCCGCTAACACATCCCCCTCACTGCCTTGTGGTACAGCAATAGGTAAAATATCGGCAATAAAGTCTTCACCTGCCACTTCTACACGGGTAGTTTGCCCAAGTACTTCTTTGCCTTCTAACCAACGGGTAAAATTAAAACCTTTAAGTAAATTATTGATATTGGCGCCAATGACTTCTTTTTCTGTTAGCTGTAAGTCTTTACACGCCGCGTCGTTACACAAACGCACCCAGCCTTTAGCATCAATAGATATAACACCATCTGGCAGTGCTCTTAATAAGGTGTTTAATTCATTGTGCTCACGTTCAGAAGGTAAAAACGCGGTGGTACGTACATCATGTACACCATCGATCAATCGAATTGAAGGCATAATTTTTTGAAATTGTTCAAATTCAATTTCAGGAAAACTCACATACATACGGCAATTAACTGAGTCGACTTCAATTCCTTTCAAGTCAACATTGTAGCTAACTAAAATATTAAGAATCTCTTGAGCAATACCAACTCGGTCTGCACAGTGAATATCTAAACGCATACACCCTCAGGTAAGGAAAAAACTAATTGGCGTGAATAATACGCTAACTATGATTATCAGCATAGTTTATTGTAAAGAAATTTGGACGAAAAATGTTTTTTTACTTCCTAGAGCGCTTTTTCAAGCACTTAAAATATTTAATCTTGGCTGCTCACTAAAAGTCGGGGTCATTACATGTAAATATAGCCAAACTAACTTTGTATAAATTATATTCTCCAATGGGCTAATCATTGCTGTGCATCCGCTAATATTTGCTCATGTTTAATCTAAACGGTGATTATTAAAATAAAGTAGTAAAGGTTAACGATTGTTGAATAACTTGGTGCTTGTAACCCCCCGTAAATAAAGCGGTTTTATATTTTTTCAATAGAACTTAAAACCGGATAAAAGATAGCTTTGCAAAGACAATGTTACTTGTGTTGTTAAATATCTTTTTTGATAAGTTTAGGTGTTTAGTGCAACAACTAGAACTTTAGCTGTTGGTATTTAACAATTACATAACGGATGTGTGATAGCGCGCTCAACGCTTCCCCTCGTACAAAGGTCTATGTATACTTAAGCGCAATTGTAACTAGGATAAGGGTGTGACTCTTACCTAAACGTATAGCTGCGTTTAGCAAACCATTACCTTAGCTGCATAAAAACACTGATGATCGAGCATTTATTATACTTTTTAGAAGTAACAATTTAGCTAAATAAAAAACCACAAGGTCATCAAAACAATAATGAATTAGGAAGTAAATATGAGTTCAAATTCTGACAGTGGCTGGTTTGGTCACCCTAAAGGACTTTCAACCCTGTTTTTCACAGAAATGTGGGAACGAATGAGTTACTACGGTATGCGAGCTATGCTCGTATTATTTATGACAGCAAGTTTACAACAAGAAGGCTTAGGATTTACCGTTGCTTCTGCTGCTGCAATTTATGGCTTATACACAGGTTCAGTATACTTTTTAGGTTTACCTGGTGGCTGGTTAGCAGATAGATTATTTGGTGGTCAAAAAGCAGTATGGTACGGCGGTATCATCATCATGTGTGGCCACATTATTTTAGCCGTTCCGCATGAATATTCTTTTTTCATTGGTTTAATCTTTGTCGCAACGGGTACTGGTTTACTTAAACCTAATATCAGTGCCATGGTTGGTCAGCTTTATACTGACGAAGATGAACGCCGTGACGGTGGTTACGCTATTTACTACATGGGTATTAACTTAGGTTCTTTAATTGGTTACTACGTTTGTGGTTACTTTATGGAAAACGTAGGTTGGCACTGGGCATTTGGTGCAGCTGCTGTAGGTATGGCTATTGGTTTAATACAATACAAACGTACACTTAATAACTTACCAGAACATAGCTCGTTACCTGCGAATCCATTAAGCCCTAAAGGTGCTTCACGCGCCTGGGGCGGTATTGCTGCGTTTGTAATTGTTGTTGCCAGCGTGACTGCTGCTGCGATGACAGGCGCTATAGTTATTAACCCGACTATTGTTGCAGGTTACACAGCAGTTGTATTTACTGTTATCTTTTTCATTTACTTTGGCGTTGTTTATTTCAAAGGCAAACTAACCGACGCTGAAAAGCAAAGAATGTGGGCGCTATTTTTAGTCTGTGTCGCTTCTGCGTGTTTTTGGTCTGGTTTTGAACAAGCGGGTTCTTCATTAAACCTATTTGCTCGTGACTACACAGACCGTCTTATTGGCACATTTGAAATTCCAACGACTTGGTTCCAATCTTTAAACTCGCTATTTATTATTGCCCTATCACCATTTTTTGCCGCTCTTTGGATTAATTTATCTAAGAAAATGGTTTCGCCTACTTATAGCGTAAAATGTGCGTTGGGCTTAGTTATTATGGCTTCAGGCTTTTTAGTTATGTTTATGGCAGCACATTATGCAGCTGAAGGCTTAAAAGTAGCTCCTTACTGGCTGGTTACAACGTATTTCTTACATACAGTGGGTGAGCTTTGTTTAAGCCCAGTTGCATTGAGTGCGGTAAGTAAATTATCTCCTCGTCGCTATACGGGTCAAATGATGGGTGTATTTGTACTGACATACTCAATTGGTAACGTAATTTCAGGCTTACTTGCTGGTAACTTTGATCCTAACAATGTTGCAGAAATTCCTAACCTTTACTTACAAATTGCATTATTTAGTATCGGTGTAGGTATCATCTTAGTGCTGATGAGCTTCAAAGCTAAGGTATGGGAAAAACAAGGTTTAGAACAAACCGCACCAGCACAATAATTTAGGTTTATCACAGTGCGTAATTATGCGCTTTGACTAATGATATTAAATACCCCCTGCAGCTAACTGCAGGGGGTATTTTTATGGCTAACTAACCTAATTGTTACAGCGTAATACTACACAGTAAGTGAGTTAATGAATCAAACCCTCAGTATCTATTGCTTTGTTAATGTTGTGAGCAGCTACGCTCAGGTTGAGTGTAAACAATAGAATACAAAAACCACTCTTTTTTTAGTATGAAAAAACTAAAAAAACAGATGGGCAATTAAATTTAAAAACAATAAATTCAATAACATAAATAAAAAATACGTACATTATCCGAGCTAGCTAATTTTTACTTACCTCGGCACGTATGTAAATAAATATCATACTTTGCTAACCGTCCCGTAAAATTTACACACGCGCTATTTACTAAATAACAACACCCTCTTCCCCAAAGCAGTAATCTGGTTAATCATGCAGGCAATACGATAACTAATAATCGCAGTGCTTAATTGCGGGAGTAATTATAATGAGTGAAGTAAATAATCCTTTAGGTTTGGTTGGTATTGAGTTTACTGAATACGCAACACCCGATGCCGATTACATGGACAAAGTGTTTACCGATTTTGGTTTTTCAAAATTAAAAAAATTTAAAGGTAAAGACATTGTTTATTACAACCAAAACGATATTCATTTTTTACTAAATAATGAACGCGACGGCTTTTCAGCTGAGTTTGCTAAAAACCACGGCCCAGCAATTTGTTCTATGGGCTGGCGTGTAGAGAACGCTCAAGCAGCGTTTGAAGCTGCGGTTAAGCGTGGCGCTAAGCCTGCCACTGATGCAGCTAATAAAGACTTACCATACCCTGCTATTTACGGCATTGGCGATAGCTTAATTTACTTTATTGAACAATTTGGAGATAAAGGCTCTATTTACGATAATGATTTCGAAGATCTGAGCGAGCCAAACAAAGTAGAGAGTAAAGGCTTCTTACGTATCGATCACTTAACCAACAACGTATATAAAGGTACTATGGAAACATGGGCTAACTTTTACAAAGACGTGTTTGGTTTTACCGAAGTACGTTACTTTGATATTAAAGGCCAAAAAACAGCCCTGCTTTCATATGCATTAAAATCACCATGTGGCACCTTCTCTATTCCAATCAATGAAGGTAAAGGTAACGATAATAACCAAATTGATGAATACCTAGGTGAATACAATGGCCCAGGTGTGCAACATTTGGCGTTCTTAACTGACGACTTAGTAAGCTCATTAGATAAGCTTGATAAATCGACTATCGCTACTTTAGATATTATTCCAGAGTACTACGATACTATTTTTGACCGTGTTCCATGGGTTAAAGAAGACAAAGAGAAAATCCGTGAACATCAAATCCTTGTTGATAGCCAAAGCGAAGATTGCTACTTACTGCAAATTTTCTCTAAAAACTTATTTGGTCCTATCTTCATTGAAATGATTCAACGAGTTGATGATGGCGGCTTTGGTGAAGGTAACTTCCAAGCGCTATTCGAATCAATCGAGCGAGATCAAGAACGCCGCGGCGTTTTATAAGCAAATAAAGTAACTTTAAAAAGCAGCGTATTTCGCTGCTTTTTGTCGTTTAATCGTAATTGAGAGGTAAAACTATCTCTCTGTGTGTTTAAATCGCGCTTTTCATCACCATATAGCTAGGTAATAGATGAAATTAACGGGTGCTATATTCTTATTTAATAAATTGATATTTATACTGATAAGCGCGACCAACTAAACCAAAGGAAATGTAATGAGTTTAATTAACGAAACCCATGATATAAATTTAACTAGCTGGGTAGCATCAGCAAATGATGCACAATGTGACTTCCCTATTCAAAACCTACCTTTTGCAGAAGTACGTCGCAAAAATAGCAATGAAGCTTTTCGTGGTGCTGTTGCCATTGGCGATCAGGTTATTGATTTAGCAAAAGTAAATGAACTCGGTATTTTTTCAGGTGACGCCCAAATAGCCGTTGCATCTGCAAGTAACCCGACTTTGAACGAGTTTATGGGATTAGGTGAGCAATATTGGTCAGCGCTTCGTTTAGCACTGTCTAAAGCATTACGTGAAGGCTCTGCTCATCAAGAGCAACTAGCACAAGCGCTTATACCTCAAAGCGAAATTGAATTTGCTCTACCTTGTCGCATTGGCGATTACACTGACTTTTACACATCAATTTATCATGCGACTGCCGTAGGAAGTTTATTCCGTCCCGATAACCCATTACTACCAAACTACAAATGGGTGCCGATTGGTTATCATGGTCGCTCATCGTCTATTGGCGTGTCTGGTCAGCAGTTTCATCGCCCTAAAGGACAAACTAAAGCGCCAGATGCAGAAGTTCCTTCATTTGGTCCATGTAAGCGCCTTGATTATGAGCTGGAACTAGGTATTTACCTAGGTAAAGGTAATGATCTGGGCGATGCTATTGCAATTGAAAATGCTGAAAAGCATGTATTCGGCTTTTGTGTTTTCAACGATTGGTCAGCACGTGATTTACAAGCATGGGAATACCAACCGCTTGGTCCATTCTTAGCGAAAAATTTCGCATCAACCGTGTCTCCATGGATTGTTACTACCGAAGCACTTGCACCATACAGAACAAGCTGGACGCGTGATGAAAATGATCCGCAGCCACTCGAGTACTTAGAATCAACGGCTAACCGTGATCAAGGTGCATTTGATATTCAAATGGATGTTAAAATTCAAACACAAAAAATGCGTGATGAAGGCTACAACCCAACTCAAGTGTCTAAGTCTAGCTTTAAGCACTCATACTGGACTGTAGCGCAAATGGTAACTCACCATACCGTAAACGGGTGTAACTTTATGCCAGGCGACATGCTGGGCTCTGGCACGCAATCAGGGCCTACTCACGAAGAAGCGGGTTCATTACTTGAGCTTTCTCGTGGTGGTAAAGAAAAGATTACTTTAAGCAACGGCGAGCAGCGTAGCTTCTTGGAAGATGGCGACAACGTTATAATGCGTGGCTGGTGTGAAAAAGAAGGCTTTGCACGTATTGGCTTTGGCTTTGTAGAGAGCACCGTACTACCAGCAAAATAATATATAAAATCAATAAACTAGTAAAAAAGGGTTGTTGAATAAGCAGCCCTTTTTTATTAATTAAGCCGAAGTTACAATTTTTTTCTGGCTTTTTTAGTTCAAATTGCTATCTTGAATCCGTTAATAGCCAGTATTTATGTGACATGCCTGTATTTATAAAGTCTTTTTTTAATAAACATTTCCCAGCTCGTCAGCTGCTCATTCGCCAAAATGGTGAAGTAAAGCATGTTGTTTTGGCGCCTTGGTTACAGGTTTCTGTGCTTGCTATTATTTTCATTGCTATTGCATGGATCAGTGTTTCGAGTATCCGTGTTTATATGCAAACACACCAAATTTCTCATATCGAGCAAACTCAGCTTGATAAGCAAGTACAATGGCAACAAAAAGTAAAGCAACAGCAACAACGCTACGCATTGCAGCAAGAGCAGTTAGCTGAACTTGAACAAAAACAAGCTTTACTTCAAGGTATGATTGAATCACTCCCAGCTTCTATCAGCAAAGATGTAATAAAATTAGAGGGTGAGCTTGAATCTTCTCCTATTAATGAGAACGAAAGCGAATTTCATGAGCCGCTCGAAGAAGATAAAACACAAAATAAGCATGCACAAACCAGTTTTGAGCAGCGCTACATCATGCTAAATCAGCAGTACGATACTAATTTCACGTTATTGGCTGCGCAGATTAATCAGCGCCATGATGCGATTATAGAAATACTCAAAGGCACGGGTCTTGAAAATGCACTGGCACAACATCTCGCGTTAAGCACGCAAACAACGGCGCAAGGTGGCCCGCTAGATATACTCGATGAAAGTAAAATTCCTAGTAACTTTCTAGTCATTGCAGATAAGTTGTTATTGTTAAACCAGCTAGAGAGCTTTTTAACTGAGTTGCCAAGTACCCTGCCCTTACCTGCTGCAAAATATTATATTTCCAGTAATTTTGGACTTAGAAAAGACCCAATGAATAAAAGGCGCGCTTTTCATAAAGGCATTGATTTAGCTGGGTGGCATAAAACAGAAATTTTTGCCCCTGCCGATGGCACGGTTCGTCGAGCTGGCCGTAATGGCGGTTATGGTAACTTTATAGAGTTAGAGCATAAAAACGGTGTTGTAACGCGCTTTGGTCACTTAAACAAAATTAATGTTAAAAAAGGTCAATTAGTCACAAAGCACGATGTCATTGGCTTAATGGGCAGTACCGGAAGAAGTACAAGTACTCATTTACACTATGAAGTATTAATAGACGACAAGCATGTCAATCCACTAAAAATAACAAAGGCGCTTTCTCGTGTTTGGTAAAAATAAACAAGCAAAAACAGACTCATCTATTAAGAGAGTGAGTCACACTCCCTCAATCATTTCTAATGATGTGCGTATAACGGGCTCTTTGGTAAGCCAAGGTGAAGTACAACTCGACGGACGTATTGATGGTGACATTAAGGCCGAACATTTAGTGATTGGCACCTCAGGTGTTGTTGAAGGCGTTGTTGAGGCAAGCAGTGTCGTTGTTAAGGGTAAAATCATCGGCTCTTTAAATGCAAGTGAAGTAAAGATCGAAAATAATGCTCATGTACTTGGCGATATATTTCATGACACCCTGAGCATAGAAGCAGGTGCTATTATTGAAGGCAGTTTAAAGCAGCGCTTTGAAAAAGAAGTGATTGAGCATGCTAAAGATAAGCCAAAACCAGCTCACGACGTAAAAGCCATTGTTGATAATGAAGACAGCGGGCTTTCGTTTGTTAATAAGCAGCCTGCAGCTAAAAGCTAGCTACATTAGTTTATAATGGTTTAGCCTGCCTGTTGGCTAAACCATTAATCACCTCTTTAAAATCCCGTTAGCGGCTTATACACTTACTTTTTCTGTGTTATATACATGGTTATGTCTGCGGTAAAAACCAGTTCGTTACGCGTATTGTAAAGCTTTACCGGTACGACTAAATCTTCTTTATCAATCCATTGATGAGGCAAGTCAATTTCAGCGATAGCGGTAACATCAGTGTCTACCTTAGCCAGGTACTGTACTGTCATTCCCTTAGGGATCCAACGGTGGGTTTTATAAGGTACTGTTGCATCAACCATCACCCCCGCACACAGCTCAGCCAAATTACATTGTGCGATAGCGTGAATAGTGCCAATGTGATTGTGTACACGGCGTGTGTTTTTAACCACAGCACTACAGTGACCTGCTTTTAAATCTAAAATAGTAGGTTTCATAGAGCCAAAGTAAGGCGCTTTAAAACATACGGCTTTACTAAACAGCCAGTTACCAAACGGCAGCTTTTTAAATTTATGCCACGTTTTTATTAATGCAGACTCATTACTCATTATTGTTTTTCCATTGTCTTTGCTTAAAAAGCAAATTAACACATCGGATCAGTTTAAAGAAGTGTGATACTTAAACAAAAATAATCATAATAAAGTTAAAAGTAGGTAACATGTCTGATGCATCGGTCATAAGCCCTTTCTTTTTCATCAGTCGCCACTTAAAATACCGACAAAAGGAGACCTGATGCAAACACAGCCCGCTAAACCAAACTTAATTTTATTACTGATCTTAGCGTTACTCGTCATTTTTTGTCCTATGGGCATTGATATTTATTTACCTGCCTTTCCTACTATTGCAGAGCAATTTTCAGTGAGCGAAAAACAAGTACAACAAACGGTGGCTATTTTTATGCTTACTGTTGGTTTGGGGCAATTAATTGCAGGCCCTCTTGCTGATCGTTTTGGACGTAAGCCGGTAGCCTTAACCGGTGTAACTTTATATGGACTGGCGGCATTAGGTGCATACTATGCTCCTAGCTTTTTAATACTGATGTTTGCTCGTGCAATTCAAGGGTTAGGCGCATGCGCCACCTTTGTTGTTGCTTTTGCAATAGTAAGAGATAAGTTTGGTAGTGAACGCAGTGGCCAAATAATTACCTACCTAAACGGGATCGTGTGCTTTATTCCAGCGTTAGCACCCATTTTAGGTGCGTGGTTAACCGTGCAGTTTGGTTGGCAAATGAACTTTCTATTTCTAACTGGTTTTGCATTATTAGGATTTATTGTCACCTTATTATTGTTTAGAGAAACACGCCCAGTAGACAGCCATTACCAGGGGCATATCTTAGATCTAAGGCGCTTTATTCCTATTATTTCAACTCCGTTATTTTTATTTAATAGCTTGCTATGTATGGTCACTATGTCGGCTATATTAGTATTTGTAACATTGGCTCCTGGTTGGCTTATTACTGAATTAGGGGGCAGCGTAGCCGACTTTACCTTTTGGTTCTCGCTTAATGCAGTGCTTAGTATTCTTGCTAGCTTTATCATGCCTATTTACATTAAACGCCAACCAAAAAGAGCACTAAAAGCAGGTCTTGTGTTGTTAGTGAGTGCAGGCTTACTGATGCTAGTATTAAGCCAATATAAAACCCCATTAGCATTAATGATCCCTATGTTTATTGCTGCCTTTGGTTTTGCTTTAACACTTGGCTCTGCCGCTGGACGAGCTTTAAGTCTGTTCCCTAAGCAAGCTGGCACCGCCTCAGCTCTTTTAGGAGCGATGCAAATGAGTGGGGCAAGTTTATTGGTGTTTATTACTCAATATTTAAACTTATCTACACCCGAGCTTATAGGCACACACTTTTTATTATTAATTCCCTTTTCTTACTTACTATTTCGTTATACTAAATATGCTTAGGCGCTAAAGCGTTTTCTATTACTCTTCAATTTTGGCTAATTCAGGTATTACCTGATTAGCCGCCCCTAATTCAAATACAAATGTATATTTTTTGTTTAATATTGGCTATTTTAAAGTTAAATAGTTTTGTTTTTGTAGATAAAATAGCTTGTTTTCTGCTTTATATTATTTTACTGTCTGCTAAAGTTAACAATTAGTTAACCAATTAATTCTAGGATAATATAATATGAAAAAGAATAAACTCGCCTTAGCATTAGTTCTTACTGGTATTTGTTCAGCAGGTGCTGCCCAAGCTGCGAACGATCGCTTCATCATCCAAGTTGATAATAATAAAAAAGGTGTTGTTAAAGCGCTGACTAAAAAACTAGGTGGTGACATTAAAGTAGATGGCAATGGATTCATTGCAGCCAAGTTTACTGGACAAGATTTAAGTAGCTTAAAAGGCCTACTTAACAACCCGCATATTAAACTCATTGAAGAAGATCATAAGCGCGTTCCTATGTCATTATTTAACGATGATGTAGGTGATGCCATGCAGCAACAAATTACGCCATATGCGGTTTATCAATCACAGGTTGATCAAGTTACTTTTGATGCCAATGCAGGCATGAAAGTATGTGTTATCGATTCAGGCTTAGATAGCTCAAACCCTGATTTTGTTTGGGGTAACATTACTGGCGATAACGACAGCGGTACTGGAAATTGGTTTGATAATGGCGGTCCACACGGGACGCATGTCGCCGGTACGATTGGTGCTGCAGATAATAACCTCGGTGTTGTGGGTATGGCACCGGGTGTGGCAATGCACATTATTAAAGTATTTAACGAAGCGGGTTGGGGTTACTCATCTGATTTAGCTCAAGCGGCTGATTTATGTTCTCAAGCAGGTGCAAATATTATTAGCATGAGCTTAGGGGGCGGTGGCTCAAACAGTACAGAGTCAAATGCGTTTGCTAACTTTACTAATGCTGGCGGCCTTGTAGTTGCTGCAGCGGGTAACGATGGTAATAACGTACGTTCTTATCCTGCGGGCTACTCATCGGTGATGATGGTCGGCGCTAATGATGCCGATAATCAAATTGCTGACTTTTCACAATTCCCAAGCTGTTCATCTGGCCGTGGTAAACGCGCAACTAATGATGAAACAATTTGTGTTGAAGTAACTGCTGGTGGTGTTGATACTCTATCGACCTACCCTGCGGGCATGGCAACAGCAGCGAGTATGTCGGCTGATGGTACAGCATATAATTCATCAGCAATGGAAAATGCAGGTCAAATCACTGCGAGTACCTACTTTATGGGAACTGGCGAAACAGTTGATCCAGCGGCGGCTGGTAAAGTATGTATGATTGACCGCGGCGTTATTTCATTTTATGACAAAGTCGCTAACTGTGAAAACTCAGGCGGTGTAGGTGCGGTTATTATCAACAATGAAGCTGGCATGTTATACGCAACACTAGGTGATACCAACGATACTACAATTCCCGCTGTAGGCGCTGCATTTGAAGATCGTAGTGCATTAGTCGCTAGTACAAACGTGACAATTAATATTGGCGCAACTGATTATGGCTTTATGAGTGGAACGTCAATGGCAACTCCTGCGGTTTCAGGTATTGCTGCGCTAGTATGGTCTAATCATAGTGACTGTACAGGCACAGAAATTCGCGATGCGTTAAAGGCAACTGCGCAAGATCAAGGGGCTGCTGGTCGTGATGATTACTTTGGCTACGGTATTGTAAAAGCGGCTGACGCTGATGCTTACCTTACAGCAAACGGCTGTGCGGGTGGCGATACTGGTGGTGTTGATCCAGAGCCAGGCGTAGATGCTATCTCTCTTAGCGCTTCAGGTTACAAATCAAAAGGCACTAAATTTGTTGATTTAAGTTGGAATGGCGCGGCAACAAGCCAAGTTGATATCTACCGCAATGGTAACAAAGTCATTACCACTGCAAATAATAATGCCTACACCGACAGCATTAATACTAAGGGTGGCGGCACCTATACATATCAAGTGTGTGAAGCGCTGAGCACTACGGTGTGTTCAAATAATATCACCGTTAGTTTTTAATAAATTTAGCACTTCATTATGTTTAAAAGCATAACGACTAGTTTTAAAAGAACTTAGTATCCTCAACTTAGCGGGCAATATGCCCGCTTTTTATTTTCCTCATTGCTTGATAAAATCATTTACCACTTCTTTTTTGTACTATTTAATGATCAACCCCGACTTTTTGCTCTCATTTTTACTCGCTAGCTTTTTAATGGCCGTTGCGCCTGGACCATCAAACGCGTTTTTAATGGCGCAAACTTTTGCAAATGGGCGAAAAGCAGGTATGCAGAGTGCTTTTGGCTTTGCGTTAGGTGGCGTAGTACATACATTTTTTGCGGTTGTCGGTTTAAGCGCTATTTTAAAAGCTTCTGAAACTGCCTATGCCAGCGTACAATATGCAGGTGCAGCCTATTTATGTTACTTAGGGTTTATGATGCTTAAAGACACCTTTAAGCCCCCCATTTGCGAGCAAGAAGATAAGCCTCATGTTACCACCAGTAAAAACAAAAACGTGATGTTTCAAGCTATGATGACCGAAGTACTAAATCCTAAGGTGGCTTTGTTTTTTATTGCTTTTATCCCACAATTTGTAGACCCTAGCTTGTCATCTGCAACTTTTCAGCTGGCGTTTTTTGGGCTACTGTATCCAATCTTTGCTTTTCCTATCGACTGCACGTATATTTATTTCGGCGATAAAATAGCCCAGTTTTTTAAAAGTCACCCTAATAGCCAACTTTGGATAGATAGGTTCACAGGCATTGTATTTATTGCCTTGGCTATCAATTTATTACTCTAACTAATAAGAATCAGCATGGACCAAAAAATACAATCTCTTCCAGCTAAGAAAAACATAGCCCTTGTTGCACATGATGGAAAAAAAGCCGCGTTAAAATTATGGTGTGAAAAACACACTCCAATGCTAAGTAAACATAAGCTATACGGCACTGGTACAACCGGACATTTAATAGAAAAAACCACCGGTTTGAATGTCGTGCAATTACTCAGTGGACCTATGGGGGGTGATCAGCAGCTTGGTGCTAAAATAGCGGAACATGAAATTCATGTGTTAATCTTTTTTTGGGATCCTCTGGCATCTCAGCCGCACGACCCCGATGTAAAAGCATTGCTTCGATTAGCCGCAGTGTGGAACATTCCTGTTGCTTGTAATGAAGTAAGCGCTGATATGTTACTAAGCTCTCCCCTTATGGACACCGAGTTTGAGCGTTCTTTGCCAGATTACGAAAAGTACCTCGCAACCCGACAAATCTCTTTATAACAGCTTATTTATAAAGCATACTCGCCCATTTAGTCAGACCAGCGGTGACACTGCCAAAGTGATCACCGTTAACCATTTTAATGTCACCTAAGTGGGTTTTTAAAGCCGCTTTGATCAGTGGTGATTGCGCGCTACCACCCGTTAAATAAATTACATCTGGGGTGGTGTTTGCATCTGCAATGGCCTGTTTTGCTAATGTCACTATTTGGCTAATACTATCGTCAACGGCTAATGCTAATTCATTAATAGAAATATCTTTATCAAGTGATGAATCTAAAAATGTTAAATCACAATTAAAGTTTTCAGACGAGCTTAGTGCAATTTTTGCCGCTTCAGCTTGTTGAACTAATTGATGACCTTGCTTATTTTGCTGTAAATGGATGAGCCGTTTATATAAATCGGGCGCACTCACATCGCGTAGCTGTGCACTCAGTTCACGATAATGCTGAGCACTATAAAACTGACTTTGTAAATTCACATCGTTAATTTTACATGCTTGCCAAAATGCCTGGTTAGGTAATGGTAAACCCGATTTAAAAGTACTCCCTAAACCAAGTAACGGCATCAAACCATGATAGCTCAGAGCAATATCTAAATCATTACCGCCTACTCGCTTTCCGCTATGTGCTAAAAAGTCTGCGTCTCGTTGTTGTTTATTCCTAAAACTTGGCCCCATTTGTACAAATGAACAGTCACTTGTACCACCACCAATATCTATTACCAGCACTTTTTGGTCTTGCGTTAAATCACTTTCATAATCAATCCCGGCGGCAAGTGGTTCATATAAAAATTCCACATCTTTAAAGCCTGCTCGGTTTGCTGCACGTGTTAAAATGCCCACGGCTTGTTGGTTTGACTGCTCACCACCAACTGCTTGAAAATTCACTGGGCGGCCAATAACAGTCTGGCTCAGCGTATACCCTAACGATGATTCGGCACGTTGTTTTATTTTTAAAATCATTGCAGTGGCAATATCTTCAAAAAAATTAATTTGTCCTTGCTTTAAACCAGTAGCGCCAAAAAATGATTTAGGGGATTTTACAAAATAACCTTCTTCAGGAAATTGCACATATTCACTAATCGCCTCTCGGCCGATGAATAGAGTCTCGTCGCCGGCTTGTAGGTCTAGGTCTGATTTAATTCGCGCAAGCGTATTAAATAATGGTTGGCGCGCGGTTTTATAGCCATGCTCATGCTCTGAGCCCTGCAAGTGCTGCGCTACAAAATCAACGACTAAGGCACTATGATGTGTGTATAACGTTGATGGAAGATAATGTTTGCCTTGCTCTAAAGGAATGAGCTGAACACGCTCTTCGTTTAAAACACCCATAGCACAATTAGAACTACCATAATCAAAACCAACGAACATAGATCACCAAACATCACTAAAAAGGCCGCGCAATTTAGCATAATTGCTAAAAAATATATACTGAATTGGCCTACACTCGTTATTTTTCGGGTCTTTCCCGTAAGAAGCTGGCAAAACGCGGCAAGCCATTTTTAGTGTACCCGTGGTATCGATAAGTAATTGTTACGCCTATAGCTGGCGGATACTTTCGCTCTTTATCGCTAAAACCCGTACCAATAGAAAATGTCAGCCCTTGTTTTGTCTGTACTTTCAATGCGCCAAGCATTCCTGCGTATTTACCTTTACCCGGTAAATGTTCAATCACTAACGCTTCGGCATCTAAATAAGGCTTGAGTTTTAACAATGCACTAGAGCGACCAGTTGTATGCTTAGCCTCTGCTAAATGAAGCATAACGCCCTCGCCGCCTTGTTTAGTAACCTGATTAAAATAATTACTGAGTTGCTGATTGTCGCTAAATTGATATTGCTTAACCGCTTTAATATGGGGACTATTTAGCTTAGTAATAAGTGACAAGTAATTTTGATAACGACGGTGAAAAGGCATGCTTGTATCTGGCATATCAAACACCTGATAAGTAACGGTTTGCCATTGCAAATCGTTGGGTATTTTTGTTCTGACAATACCACTGAGTACAGAAAATTGACCTCGTTTGGTCCATAACTCACCATCTAACCAAATATCTGGCAAAGGAGCGGTAAACCACTCAGGCGGGTTTATGGAGTTGCCTTGACGGGTTACAAACTGCTTTCCCGTCCAGATTGCTCTAACTCCATCAAACTTTTCACTCACCAAGTATTGGCGAATATCCTCATGCTTAGTTTCATCGTAAACATTAGCAAGTTGCACTGGAGGCAATTGCGCCAATAAGCTAGCACTAAAAAGGATTAAAAAAGTAAACAGCGTTGCTTTAATCATCACCATTGCTGCATCCTTGCAAATTTTAATATGGCTTAAACTATAGTTGAGATTGAAGCCATTGCCAAAATTCTTCAAGGCTTTGCATTTGCTGTGTTGCTTTACTAAAATCGTGCTTCTGTGTATGTTTATTAGCGATAGCGACTACAGCTAAAGCAGCATTATTCGCTGCGGTTACACCGGTGAGAGTATCTTCAACGGCAATCGCATTTTGTGCAGCAACCTGCATACTTTTAAGTGCTAATAGATAGGGATCACCGGCAGGCTTTGGATTAATTACATCATCTTTAGTTACCACGGTATCGAATAAATCATAAAACCCTAATCCTTTTAGTATTGGCTCTGCTTCATGCCTTGCGCTGCCTGTTACTAACGCCATTTTTAAACCTTGCTCTTTAGCCGCTAATAGAACATTTTCAGCATAAGGCATTAAAGGCGGTAAATTGGTTTTAACGTACTCACTAAATAAACGATATTTTTCATCCGCTAAATAGCGGCTACTTACAGACAAGTTATGAACTTGTTTTATTTCCTTTGCAGCGTCAATAGTGGGACGTCCCGAAAAGCGCCGACAAAAATCATCTTCTTTATAACACACACCAAAAGGCGCAAGTAATTGGCTCCAGCAGTTATAGTGCACACTTTCCGAGTCAACTAAAGTGCCATCCATATCAAATAATACCGCTTCAATTGACATACTTTTCTCCTGGTTATTTAACCTAAACTTTGGGTAATAAAAAAGGTGCCTAGGCACCTTTTAATAATTTGTGTTACTCAGCCAAACCTGCTGGCGGCTCAGCATAAGCGTCTTCGCCGGTATCTACATCAACTAACTCATAACCTCGGGCTTTGCGCATTACTTTAAGTATCGGCTTTTCGAAGGCGGTTTTTAAGCGCTCAGCATCATCTTTTAACGCATCTAATGTGGTTCCAAATGGTGCGGCACCAGTCTCTGACCAGTTAGTTACTTTACCGTTTAAGTTATATTCCACTTCGTGTATTTGATATTGCGCCGCTTCATCTTTGGTTGCTTCACAATAAATTACACGGTAATTCCAAAATCCAGCCATTACTTTTTCTCTTTAATAAACATATGGGCGCTACTTTAGCAGCTCTACAAAAATAAAAAAGCCTGCACTAGGCAGGCTTTTATCAATAATTACAATTTAACGTTAAATTTATCGATTAGAAAAAGTTAACTTTAAATTCAGCGCCAATATAACGCTCTTCGTTAACCATGGCTGTATTGTTGTTAAAATCAACACCACCAATTGCTTGCTGCTCGTCAAACATATTACGCACGAATGCTGATACTTCATATTCGTAGTCGCCTTGCGCCCATGCATAACCGGCACGTAGACCAACTTCAGTTAGTGGCTTACCTTCAAACTCAACTGATTCATATAAGAAAAAGTCAATTTCACTGCGGTACGACACATCAGCGTAAGCAAAGAAATCACCTTCAGCGAGTTCTTTAGTGTAACGAAGTGTGATGTTAGAGATCCACTCTGGTGCATGCGGTAAGCTGTTACCATCTAAAATAGCACGATCTTCAGGACCAAATGCACCTGGTACTTGGAAGGTAGGATCAGTAACAGTACACTGTGCACACACTGCAACGGCTAAATCTTTGTCTTTAAGCTCTGTTTTGTTGTAGCTTAAATTAAACGTTGCATTTAGTTCATCCGTTAACACCCACTCAGAATCAATTTCGAAACCGTAGCCAGTTGTTTTATCAGCATTTAATAGGCGGTTAAAGTTAGCACCACCACCTACAGCAGTTAGCTGTTGGTCATCCATAGTGTAATAAAATACGGTTGCATTTACGCGGCCTTGGCCATCTAACACATCAGATTTAATACCTGTCTCGTATGACGTAACAGTTTCTGAATCAGCAACGGTTACTTCATCACCAAATAAGATACGACCCTGAAGACTTGGTGCACGGAAACTGTTAGCAATACGACCATACCAGTTTACGTCATCGTTGATTTTGTAGTTAGCTGATAAATCCCAGCTTACGTGATCATCGCTAACATTTTTTTCAATGTAAGTAGCAGCACCACCTACAGGGCTAAGCGTACGATTTGCTGAGAATTCTTTCTCATCGTCTGAATAACGAAGGCCCGCGGTTACTTTCAAGTCATCAGTAATGGTGTAATCAACTGAGCCGAATACAGCCCATGCTTTAGTATCTTGCTGCTGACTAACAAAACCGTTTAATACGCCATTATTGGCTGTATCATAGCTAAAGTTTTCAATCGTTAATGCTTCGTCGAAGTAAAAAACACCCACCTGGTAATTTACGTCACCGGCAAAGTTGCTTGATAAGCGAAGTTCTTGCGTGTATTGGTCTTGATCTGGAATACCATCAGCACTTTCTGAAGAGAAAGGAATAAAACCAGGGCCCATTGCAACTGGAACATCATTGATAGAGAACCCACCGTAGCCGCCATCGATGTCAGCACGAGAGTAAATTTCTGCACTTTCCCAACCAGAGATTGACGTTACTGTATGGTTAGCTAAGTCCCACTCAAGCTTAAGGCTTGCACCTTGCGATTCAACTTGCTGCGTCGCACGAGATGCGGCATCGTGATACACCACGTCATTTTCAAAACCATCAACTAAATCGTTAGTACCAGGTTTGATAGTGTTAGCACGAAAGGCAATTGGAGAGCCATCTAAATCACGAACATGGTAATTAAATAATCCAGTGAAATCGTCACCTTCATATAAAAATTGAATACGGGCTGCTTGTTCAGTGTAACCACCTAAGGCATCTTTTTGCTCAAAACCTGGTGCACGATTATCAATGTAATCGTCTTTATCTTGCCAAAGTACTGAAACACGTGTTGATAAACGATCTGTTAATGAACCACCAACAGCACCTTCAAAGTCAACAGCACCACGACTACCGTAAGATACAGAGCCATAGCCTTCAAATTCTTGACTTGGTTTTACGGTATCAAATTTAACTAGACCAGCCGGTGTATTACGACCAAATAATGTACCTTGAGGACCACGAAGCACTTCAACACGTGCTACGTCAAATACAGGGAAACCTTTTAAGATTGCGTTTTCTTGTACAATTTCATCAACCACAAGCGACACTGGTTGCGAAGCATTCAAATCGAAATCAGTGTTACCAAGGCCACGTACATAAAAGCGTGGGAATGAACGGCCAAATGAAGATTCAATAGATAAACTTGGGATTTTCGCATTCATAAAACGAATATCCATACCAGCTGAGCTGTAAGCATCTAAGCTATCGCCTTGCAGGGCTGAAACAGCAACAGGCACTTCTTGAGCGTTTTCTACTCGTTTACGAGCAGTAACTTGAATAACTTCTAGTTGGTTCTTCTTAGCAGTAGTTTCTTGCTCAGCAGCTACGGCTGAAATTGACGTACCTGCTACGGCAGAGAACAACGTTGCATTGATAAGGGTTGCTAACGTAGATCTTTTCATTGCTTTCATGTCGGGGTTAACCTTTTTAGTGCACTCTTGTTCAACGGTTGATGTGTTGCGCAATTAAATAATTACGGATTCAGTCAATTTTTCGCGACTTGCTCTATGCGGCGCGGACCTTATTACCGAGAGTACAAAAACGGCATAAATAAGGCTGACTGAATGCGCGAGATTATATCATGCTGTAATATATTTACCGCATATTGAACACTAAAAAATAAACTTATTTTTAACACTTAACCGCACTATCCCGACATTTAGTGTACTTTTAGCAACTAAACAACCAAAAAGCGGACATATGTCCTTACATTGAGTTGTTAAAAAATATAGCGAAATAACGCGACACTTTTTTAAATACTACTTTTTCACTAATGAGCGTTTAAGAACAATTTCACCATCAATATGAAGATCTCGCTGCGGGAATGCAATAACCACATCGTGTTGTTCAAACACTTCATAAATCCTAAAACGAATATCACTGCGGACTTGTCTTAATCGAGTTTCTGATTCAGCGCAGACCCAAAAAATAGCATTAAAAACTAGCGAGCTATCTGCAAAATCATCAAACAATACGGTTGATTGAGGCGTTGCCAGTATTGCCTCATGCTCATCTAATACTTGCTGAATTAACTTTTTAACTAATAACACATCAGAGCCATAAGCTACGCCTACGCTCACAGATGAGCGCGCATTACCGTCAATAAGCGTCCAGTTGGTTACAGTGTTTTCTAATAACTGGCTATTGGGTATCAGCATATGAACACCGTCGTTCCTGCGAATACGAGTAGAGCGAGTATTAATCGTTTCAACCACCCCTTTTGCAGTGCCAACCTCTAAAAAGTCACCAATACGGATTGGCCGCTCCCACATTAATATCCAGCCACTAATAAAGTTATTAATAATATTTTGTGCACCGAACCCCACACCGATGGCAATGGCACCCGATACAAAGGCAAATGCGGTTAGTGGAATGTTAAGCACCTCAAGGGAGGTAAAAAGTAAAATCGCAATACTTAAAATGAAATAAAAACGCGTGAATAAATGCACTGCATCTGGGCTCATTTTTCGTGCAAGTAATGACTTTTTAATTAACTTGCCAATCTGAGTCACCACAACCCACATAGTAAACAAAATTAGGGGTACTTGAATTACTTTTGCCACGGTAATGTGAATGTCGTTGTAGCTAAACAATACGAAGGCGAGAATGTGATTAATTTGTTCTAAGTTCATTGATTTTCCATGTATAAGGTCGCACACAAACGATTATTTTTATGCGCTAATAATACCCCAAGTTTAGCATGCGGTTAGCTTAAATACGCAGCAACAAACTTAAAGCTAATTGCATAATTGCTGTATTTTTCTACTTTTTTATTTACATACCGAGTTTTTATCACCTAATTTGCGTTTAAATCCCGCTTTAAATCGATAAACTTTGTTGTATATAAGTCAAAATTTGGTAAGTTAACTGGGTTTTCGACTCGAAAAGCCTATTTCGGCTACTATTTTTTATGGAGTTATTATGCGTAAAACACTGATCGCCACTACGATTGCTAGTGCACTTTTATTATCTGCCTGTTCTTCTGAAAGCACCCAAGAAACAAAACAACAAAGCACAGCACAAGTGCAAGATATCAACGCAAGCAATGTATTATTTAAACCAAGCCCATTGCAATACATGGCTCCTGAGTTTGATAAGTTTGGTACCACTGAATACGAAGCTGCATTTGATGCAGGTATTGCACAACATAATGCAGAAATTTTGGCAATTGCCAATAATCCAGAACCAGCTACTTTTGAAAATACCTTGGTAGAAATGGAACTTGCTGGTGAACTATTAAACCGCGCATCAGCTGCATTTTACAACTTATCAGGTCTTATCTCTAACGATGAGTACCAACGCATTGATAAAAAAATGGCGCCTGTGTTCTCAGCACACTCTGATGACATTTACCTAAATGGTGCATTATTCGAACGTGTACAAACAGTATACGACAACAAAGATAAGTTAAGCGCTGAAGATCAACGTCTTGTTGATTTTTACTACAAACAATTTGTTAAAGCCGGTGCTAAATTAAACGATGCTGAAAAAGCAAAAATGCGTGAAATTAACGCTGAGCTTGCAAAGTTATCAACAGAGTTTTCTCAAAACGTATTAAAATCGTTTAAAGAAGACGTCATTTTAGTAACAGATAAAAGCAAGCTAGCTGGTTTATCTGAAGGTGAAATTGCAGGTCTTGCAGCAGCTGCTAAAAAAGCAGGCAAAGATGGCTACATGATCACCCTAGTGAACACCACACAACAGCCTATTTTATCTAGCCTTGAAAACCGTGAACTGCGTGAGCAGATTTTTAAAGCATCAACCAACCGTGCAGCTAAAACCAACGGCCCTATCATTATTAAAGAAACTAACCTACGTGCACAAAAAGCAGAACTGTTAGGCTTTAAAGATTGGGCTTCGTATGTAATGACTTCACGCATGGCTCAAACCACTGATAACGTGTACGGTATTTTAGATGACCTAGCGCCAAAAGCAGTTGAAAAAGCGCAAGCAGAAGCAAAAGCGATTCAAAAAGTAATTAACGATTCTGGTGAAAGTTTTGAACTAAAACCATGGGATTGGTCTTTCTATGCAGAAAAAGTGCGTGCTGAAAAATACGACCTAGATCCAGCCTTAGTTAAGCCTTACTTTGAAATGCAATCGGTTATTCATAACGGTTTATTCTTTGCAATGGAAAAACTTTACGGCATTACATTCAAAGAGCGTAAAGACCTACCGCTTTATCACGAAGACGTCATGGCGTTTGAAGTATTTAACGCTGATGGCAGCGCAATAGGCTTATTTTACATGGACCCATATGCACGTGAAGGTAAACGTGGCGGTGCATGGATGAGTGCATACGTAAGCCAAAGCGGCTTAAAAGGCACAAAACCGGTTATTTATAATGCACAAAATATTCCAAAGCCAGCAGAAGGCGAGCCAACGTTAATGACGTTTGACGAGGTGTCGACTATGTTCCATGAGTTTGGTCATGCAGCACACGGTTTATTCTCTGACGTTAAATACCCAAGCCTAGCAGGTACTGCTACAGCGCGTGATTTTGTTGAATTTCCATCACAAGCACATGAAGACTGGATGATTGAGCCAAGTGTATTAGCTAACTACGCTAAGCATTACAAAACAGGTGAGCCAATTCCTCAAGCACTACTTGATAAAGTACTTGAGTCGCAAAAGTTCAACCAAGGTTTTGGTACCACTGAATATTTAGCTGCAGCACTACTGGATATGGAATGGCACTCATTTGGTTCTGACAAAAAAGTAACTGATGTACAAAAGTTTGAAAGTGAAGCGTTAAAGGCACACGGTATTGATTACTACCCTGTGCCACCTCGTTACAAATCAAACTACTTTAGCCATACGTTTGCAGGTGGTTACTCAGCAGGTTACTACGCTTACCTATGGACTGAAGTATTTGCCGCTGATGCCTTTGCTCATATGGAAAACAATGGTGGCTTAACGCGCGAAAATGGCGATAAGTTCCGTAAAGAGATCCTATCAAAAGGTAACAGCCGCGACTTAATGCAAAGCTACATTGAGTTCAGAGGCCAAAAACCAACGACTGATGCATTGCTTAAGCGCCGTGGTTTAGTTGATTAATTAATATTTTTAATCAACTGATATAAAAGCCCGCTTGCGGGCTTTTATTGTTTATAGAACAATATATAACAGATAAACTGACACCATTACTTAAGACAAGATGAGTGTTATGGGCTATTTATTTGCAGTTACCCTTCTTTGGGCGTTTTCGTTTAGTTTAATTGGTGTGTATTTAGCTGGCCAAGTTGATGCGTGGTTTAGTGTGCTAATTCGTGTGGCTTTAGCAGCGTTAGTATTTTTGCCTTTTTTAAAGAAAATCCCTACCCCACTTGCGTTTAAACTCATGCTGATAGGCGCACTGCAACTGGGGGTTATGTATGGCTTTTATTACCACTCATTTTTGTTTTTAAGTGTGCCAGAAGTGCTGTTATTTACTGTAATGACCCCGCTTTACATTACGCTTTTAAACGATGCGCTAAATAAACAGTTTAATCCGCAGTTTTTTATCGTCGCGTTTATTGCCGTGTTAGGGGCTATTACCATTCGTTATGAAAACTTAGACAGTAACTTTTTAGTCGGATTACTACTGGTTCAAGGCGCTAATATTAGTTTTGCTATCGGCCAAGTAACCTACAAACGATTAATGCTTAATAAACAACTCGATGATAAAACCGTATTTTGTTGGTTTTTTATTGGCGCACTAATTGTTGCAAGCGCCTGTTACGCCTTATTTGGTGATCTTAACAAATTACCAAGTACCTCAACTCAATGGGGCATACTGATTTATTTAGGCATTGTGGCCTCCGGTTTAGGCTACTTTATGTGGAATAAAGGCGCGACGCTTGTTAATGTTGGCGCGCTGGCGGTGATGAACAACTTGCTTATTCCTGCCGGTATTATTGTTAATGTGCTTATTTGGAATAGAGACGCAGACCTACTTAGATTAAGTATTGGCGCGGGAGTGATGCTGTCTGCCTTAGTGGTAAACCAAATAATGGCTAAATCAACAAATTAATCACTCTGTAGTGAAATTGTCATTAATAATTAGTAAGGTAGCGTCCACTTTTATTTTTAAGGACAAATAATGAAGCGCATACCTTTTCTAACAACTTTTTTATTATTAAGCTCACTCGCTGGCTGTGATGACGATGTAAAAATAGTCGAAAAAGAAGTGGTTGTTACCAACACTGATGTTGAAATTGTTGAAGTACCTACCCCGGTTATTGTTGAAGTAGCTCAAGGCACCAATACGCAACTAGGTACTCGCCCCGACTACTTAATTGACGATATGGCTGACAGCGCACTAAAAACACAATTAGAATCGTGTAAAGAAGGTCCTTTTTATCGTACTGATTTTTCAATTGGTCACCGTGGTGCCCCCATGCAATACCCAGAGCACACACAAGAGTCTTACTTAGCGGCTGCTCGTATGGGCGCTGGTATTGTCGAATGCGATGTCACCTTTACCAATGATAAAGAGCTAGTATGCCGCCATTCTCAGTGCGACTTGCACACCACCACTAATATTTTAGCTATTCCAGAACTTGCGGCTAAATGCAGTGAGCCATTTACTCCAGCAAACTCTAACAGTGGCACGCCTGCTTCAGCTAAATGTTGTACCAGTGATATTAGCTTGGCAGAGTTTTTAACCCTTGAGGGTAAAATGGATGGCGCAAACACCAGTGCCACCAATGTTAGCGATTACATGAAAGGTACACCAAGTTGGCGCACTGACTTATACGCCACCTCAGGTACACTCATGACCCACAAACAAAGTATTGCACTATTTAAACAGCTCGGAGTAAAAATGACCCCAGAGCTTAAATCACCTCAAGTGAGTATGCCCTTTAACGGTATGACCCAAACGCAATACGCACAAAAAATGCTAGATGAATACACGCAAATGGAGGTACCCGCTTCGCGTGTTTTTCCGCAATCATTTAATTTAGCTGACGTACAATATTGGATTAATACTAACCCTGAATTTGCAGCGCAAAGCGTTTATTTAGATGGCCGAGATAGCGATGCAGGGTTTGATCCTAACAACCCCGACACATGGCAACCTAGTATGGCTTCGCTTTTTAATGACGGTGTTAAAATTATTGCTCCACCCATTTGGATGCTATTAACCATAGATAATGAAAGTAATATCGTGCCATCACAGTACGCTATTGATGCTAAAGCCGCAGGGCTTAATATTATTGCATGGAGTCTTGAACGTTCAGGGCCGCTGAATAATGGAGGCGGATACTATTACCAGTCAATTAGTGATGTTATAGATAACGATGGTGACATGATGGCCGTGGTTGATGTACTTGCAAAAGAGGTTGGTGTAATCGGTATATTTTCTGATTGGCCAGCTACGGTTAGCTACTACGCAAGTTGCAATAAAATGCCTGCAAGTATTTAAACTTTAGGGCGTGTTTATTTGACCGCGCTCAGCTATTATATTTATTTTACTGAGCGCTTTTATGATCATTCAACACCATAACGCTGACTTACCAACGCCTACAGGGTTAATGCGAACCACTATTTACCGCCCACAAACATCGGGGCAATACCCTGCCATTATTTTTTATTCTGAAATTTTCCAGCAAACGGCACCTATTGCCCGCAGTGCAGCTATTTTAGCCAGTCATGGTTTTGTGGTACTTGTACCAGAAGTGTTTCATGAGCTTAACCCTATCGGAACTGTGCTGGCTTATGATGATGAAGGTAAAGATAAAGGTAATAACGATAAATGGGCTAAACCTTTAGAGCATCATGATAGCGACACACAAAGCCTTATCGAGTTTGTAAAACGCCAAAGTTATTGTTCAGGAAACGTGGGAGCTATGGGTGTATGTATTGGTGGACATTTAGCTTACAGAGCCGCTTTAAACCCACTTATAAAAGCCGCGTTTTGTTTATACGCCACCGATATACACAGTAATACACTGCCCGCACAACCCGGTAATAACTCATTTGAACGCATGGCCGATATACTCGGTGAAATTCATTTTATTTGGGGTAAACAAGACCCTCATGTACCACAAGATGGTCGAGACAAAATATACCAGCAAGCTGTTCTTACTGGCATAAATTACCAATGGCAAGAAGTTAACGCGCAACATGCCTTTATGCGTGATGAAGGCGAGCGCTACGATGCAGCTCTCGCCATAGCAATGTATCAACAAGCTGTTGCCTTATTTAACCGAGCGCTAGCCCTTACGCATACCTAATGCCGTATGCTGTTTTACAAAGTACGCTTTTAAATAATCAACAAACAAACGTAACTTTTTAGATCCCGTCGCTCCTGGCGGGAAAACTCCATACAATTCAATATCTTTGCTTTTGTAGTCGTCCATTATAATTTGCAGTAAACCCGCTTGTACTTTTGGCCATGCATCGTATAGCGGTATACGCCCTATGCCATGTCCTGCCTCTACAAATGCAGTCCGTGCAGCGGCATTATTGGTACTGAGCGATCCTTGCATGGTAATGTCGACTTTTTTACCATCTTTTTGCAAGGTCAAGATTTTGCTCCCTAACTGATAAACCACCCATTGGTGCTGTGCTAATTCATCGGGCGTAGTGGGCTTACCATAATGTGCAAAATAATTAGGCGCGCCACAAATACAAGTACTCATAGTGGTTAACTTGGTTGCCTGTAGGTTTGAATCGCGCAGCGCAACCCCCCTAATAGCAAAATCAAATCCGTGTTTAATAATATCCACCACATCATCAGTTAGCTGTAAATCTATATCAATTTTGGGGTATTGGCGCTTAAAGGTATTAATTGCAGGCACTATTAATTGCATCCCCACATTAACCGGGCAACTAAT
Organism: Pseudoalteromonas sp. meg-B1; assembly: GCF_003173795.1. Lineage (GTDB taxonomy): Bacteria > Pseudomonadota > Gammaproteobacteria > Enterobacterales > Alteromonadaceae > Pseudoalteromonas > Pseudoalteromonas undina. The sequence continues at coordinate 197,456 of NZ_QGQU01000004.1, forward strand.
TTTTAATAATCCTTGGGGCTCACTTTTTATATTTTCTATTTGTTGATTGGCAGCATTAGCCTGCTCGGTAATAACTCGGCAACGCTCATAGTAAGCCATACCGGCTTCAGTAAGGGCCATGGTCCGTGTTGAACGATTAAGTAAGGTTACTTCAAGTTGCGTTTCTAGCTTTTTTAAATGATAACTGGCTACCGCCCGTGTTAACCCTAGTTGCTTTGCCGCTGCAGTTAAACTGCCCTGCTCAACTATTTGTGCAAATACCACCATACTTTTTAATTGTTCAAACGAGACTTTCATGGACGCTCCAGTGCGTTTTTAACTTCAACCCTCCGATTGTATCAATTATTAAATCAATAAAGTTAAATTTATCATCGTTGTTTAAGGTTGGGTTAGTGCATATAGTAATTGCTAAGCAAAGATTACAATTTTAAATCATCAGAAGGAAAAAATAATGGCTAAGAAAATACTAATGGTACTTACTTCACACGCTGATTTAGGCAATACCGGTGAAAAAACAGGTTTTTGGGTAGAAGAATTCGCCGCCCCTTATTATGCATTTGTAGATGCTGGCGCAGAAATCACTCTAGCTTCACCAAACGGTGGTCAACCACCAATCGACCCAACCAGTACATTAGCCGACTTCCAGACTGATGCAACCAAGCGATACGACAACGACAGTGCAGCGCAAGCATTAATGGCAAACACAAAAGTACTAAGTGAACTGAATGCTTCAGATTTTGATGCGGTATTTTATCCAGGCGGCCATGGCCCATTATGGGATTTAGTGGATAACACAGATTCAATCTCGCTCATCGAAGATTTTGTAAAATTACAAAAGCCAGTGGCAGCAGTGTGTCATGCGAGCGCCGCATTTTTAAATACAAAAGATGCTGATGGCAATGCATTGGTTGCGGGTAAAAAAGTTACCGGCTTTAGTAACACTGAAGAAGCCGCTGTACAATTAACAGATGTAGTGCCATTTTTAGTCGAAGACGAGCTGATCAAAAAAGGTGGTGACTATCAAAAAACCGACGACTGGGGCGTTCTTGCGCTTGAAGACGGTTTAGTGATCACCGGTCAAAACCCAGCAAGCTCTGAGCTAGCAGCTAAAAAATTACTTACCAAGCTTGGTTAATTACAATTAATCAGTATAAAAAGCACAGTTTAATCGCTGTGCTTTTTAATTTGCTTTTCATTACTCACCACTATTCCTATACTGGCCACTCTTAATATAAATAAGGGCACCGTATGCAAAATAAACCATCCACCTTGTCGTTACTTAGCAGCACCCGTTTTGCCATTATAAGCATTGTGACTATTTGTTTTGTGTTGCAACTAATTAATAGCCTGCCAGGCATTAGTTTAAATGGTTTAGGTATTTACCCACGCAGCATTCAAGGGCTGATTGGTATTCTTTGCGCTCCCTTTTTACACGGTAGCTGGTGGCATTTTGCTAGTAATATGCTGCCCTTCATTGTTTTAAGCTGGTTAATTTGCCAATACAGCGTAAAGCGTTTTTATAGTGTATTTATATTCACCGCATTAGTCGGTGGATTACTGGTATGGATGTTTGCTCGTGGCAATATTCATGTCGGCTTAAGTGGCGTTATTTATGGGTTATGGGGATTTATTTTATGCTATGGCATTGTAAGACGTTCTTTTAAATCTATTTTTATAGCCGTGGTGGTGGCCTTTTTATACAGTGGCTTTATTTGGGGCGTGTTACCACAGCGGTTGCACATCTCGTTTGAAAGCCATCTGTTTGGCGCACTAAGTGGATTCTTTTTAGGGTATAAATTAGCAAAAGCAGATAAATTAAAAGCAACAACGGGCAAAGCAAATACGCACGTTTAAACTATTAGAGGCTATTTATGAGTGATAACAACGACTACACCCCAGCAAAAGTATGGACATGGGACAATGAAAGTGGCGGTAAATTTGCAAACATTAACCGCCCAATTGCAGGAGCAACTCACGATAAAACACTGCCTATTGGCAAACATCCATTTCAGCTTTACTCATTAGCGACCCCCAACGGGCAAAAAGTCAGTATTATGTTTGAAGAGCTATTAGAGCTTGGTATTACTGAGGCTGAGTACGATGCTTATTTAATTAATATTGGTGAAGGCGACCAGTTTGGCTCTGATTTTGTTGATATAAACCCAAACTCAAAAATACCTGCGTTGATGGATCACTCTACAACACCAGCAACCCCTGTATTCGAATCAGGCGCTATTTTACAATACCTTGGCGAAAAGTTTGATGCGCTTATTCCTAATGATTTTCAAGCTAAAACACAATGTCGTAATTGGCTGTTTTGGCAAATGGGATCGGCGCCTTATTTAGGTGGCGGCTTTGGTCACTTTTACAGCTATGCGCCAACCAAAATGCAATACCCGATTGACCGTTTTACCATGGAAACTAAGCGCCAGCTTGATGTACTAAACCGCCATTTAAGTGACAATGAATACATGGCAGGCAGTGAATATTCAATTGCCGACATTGCTATTTGGCCGTGGTATGGCTCACTGGTTTTAGGTGACTTATATGATGCCGCTGAATTTTTAGATGTTGCATCTTATACCCATGTGGTTCGTTGGGCTAAGCAAATAGCTGTGCGCCCAGGTGTAAAACGAGGCCGCCGTGTTAATCGTACTTGGGGCCCAGAAGAAGAACAAATGGCAGAGCGCCACAGCGCCCAAGACTTTAAATAAAAGTCAAAACAGTTCAATAAGCCAGCTGCTTAGCTGGCTTTTTTATGCCCATTAATAAAAAATATTGAATCATATTTCAGGTTTATATTTTTATAAAAAAATTAAATAATTTCCTTTTAAAACAGGAAAACACGCCAAAATAGACTAACTTTAATAAAAATTACTAACATAAAGTTTATTATGCGATCTTTGGTTTGTGTACTCCTCTTAAGTGTACTTCATATTGCAGCATTTCCTTTAAGTGCACGCAGCGAAGATGTAAAAACATTAACGCTCTACCATGACTCAGACTATTCAAACCATTACGAATCGGCCTATGCAATGAAGATGGGGGTGCTGACTGCTTTAGCAGAGATTAATAATAACGTGCAAGATTATCAGCTCACACTGATTGAAAAAGACAACCGAGGTAATGCGAATCGCAGCTTATTGCACATGCAGCAGTTTCTAAAAGACCCCAATGCACTGGTTTTTATTGGTGGATTGCACTCCCCGCCCTATATAAAAAACAGAGAGTTCATCAATAAAAACAAACTATTATTACTACTGCCTTGGGCTGCCGGAGGGCCTATTACCCGATACCCTAGTGATGATAACTGGGTATTTAGGCTCTCGGTAGATGATACAAAAGCCGGTTATAGAATGGCCCAATTTGCAACGCAAACTCTAAATTGCAAAAATCCGCTCTTACTTTTAGAAGACACGCCATGGGGAAAATCAAACAACAACACCATGCTTAAGGCCTTTGGTGATATAAAACCACAAGTAAAATGGTTTAACTGGAACACAAAAATAAATAACGCCAAATTAATGCTGCATCAAATAAAAAATACACCTGCAGAGTGTATTTTATTTGTTGGAAATGCCATTGAGGGGGCTGTATTTATAAATGCGATGGCAAGTTTTGCCAAAAATGAACGCCTTCCTATTGTTAGTCATTGGGGAATAACGGGTGGGGATTTTTTTGCCAACGTTGAACAAGCTATAAAATCAAACTTGAGCTTACATTTTATACAAAGCTGTTTTTCATTTTTAAAAACGCCGCAAACCGCTTTAACTAAAAATGTTATAGCACAAAGCTTATCTCTCAAGCCTACCCCTGTAGCACCCACTGAGTTAATTTCTCCGGCTGGATTTATTCATGCCTACGACTTAACAAAACTATTGTTACAGGGCATATCACAAATAACTTTAACAGATAATACAGAGCACAACAGAGCAAAAATTAAACATGCACTTGAGAACTTAACCATGCCAGTTAATGGCTTAATAAAACAATACCAACGACCTTTTGCTGTGTGGTCAGCTAATAATATTGATGCCCACGAAGCACTTGGTTTTGACGATTTATGCATGGCAAATTATCAACCAGATGGAAAAATACACATTATCAATAACCCAATAGGCAATGTTGAGTAATGCGAGCATTAATAAATAAAAAATTTAAGCTCTCAACAAATAATGCTTTTTATACTTTTTTAGTATTGAGCTTAATATTATCAGTGACTATTTCTTTACTGTTTGTTGGCCATCGCGCAAATACAGCTATCTATGATTTGCAAAGTAAAAGTCTTGAGATTGAATCTAAACTCACCACCAGCTACCTCACACTATTTTTAGAAACAAGAACACAAATTCTTAATGACCTTGCTCGTCAACCTATTTTATCTAACGCCATAATGGGGTCAGACACCTCAAAAGCGCTACTCCAAGATTACCTTTTTCAATATAAAATAATGGGTAGCACCGAAAAAATAACGATTATAAACGTATTAAAAGAGGTGGTTTTTAGTAACGACCCTTCGCTTAACGAGCTGAGTATAATTGAGCAACCATGGATAAATAGCTTACTTGAAGAGCAAACAGAAAAGGCGGTGATATTAAATAAGCCAACCAATACTGATTTATTCACAATTGCGGTGCCTATAAAATATAATAACTTTACTGAAGGCGTGCTTATGGTTCAATTTAATACGCCAATGACCCAGTTACTACCGACCGACTTTGACCGTGAAAGACATGGACTGACATTAGCAGGACCATGGGTTTATTATTCTAATTTAAATCAAGGTGACGAGTATGTCAGCATTAACCAAAACCTCATTGGCAATACAGATATAACATTAAACTACTACATTACTGCCAATTTAATTGCTGCTAAAACCACTCGCTTCATAATCGATATTGCTATATCAATTATTGCAAGCATGGCTTTATCGACATTATTTCTGTTTTTATTTGGCAGGCACTTACTACTAAACCCGTTTAAGCTTTTAGAATCCTCAAAAGAAGCGATAAAGCAAAGTGAAGCGCGTTACGAACTGGCAGTTAAAGGCAGTAATGATGGCATTTGGGATTGGGATATTATTAAAAATGAAGTATATTTTTCTCCCCGTATTAATGTATTGCTTGGCTACGATGAAAACGATAAAAACGCTTTACCTCACTGTACTGATGGATTTTATAAATTACTTCACCCTGATGATATAACCGAGCATAAAAAGCAAATAGCGAATCACTTGATTAGCAACACCCCCTTCAATTTCGATTATAGATTAAAGACTAAATCAGGCGCTTATCGTTATTTTACAGTAAAAGGGATGGCACTGCGCAATGAGCATAATAAAGCAATTAGAATGGCAGGCTCTGTAACTGACATTACTGAGCAAAAAGCAGCAAATCAATCATTAATTGAAGCAAAAGCGGCGGCTGAGCAGGCTAATATTGCTAAAAGCGAGTTTTTAGCGGCAATGAGTCATGAAATTCGCACGCCTATGAATGGCGTATTAGGCATGCTTAATTTGATTTTAGATAGTTCATTAAATGAAAAACAACATCATCAGGTAAGCATTGCACTCAATAGTGCAAACTCCTTATTAAATATTATTAACGATATTTTAGACTTTTCAAAAGTAGATGCCGGTAAGCTTGAGCTTGAAGAATTGGAGTTTAACCTTTGTAACATGCTCGACGATTTTATCGAAACAATAGCAATTCATGCTCACAGTAAAAATATTCCGTTAATGCTAGATATAGAGCATCTTGAATACGCTTTTGTCATTGGTGACGCCGGACGCCTCAAACAAATTTTAACAAACTTAGTAAATAATGCGCTTAAATTTACCCATGAAGGCGAAGTGCAAGTTATTGCTAAACTCAGACCGATTAACAACAATCAAATGCGTTTTAGCTGCCAAGTAATAGACTCTGGAATTGGTATTTCTGCAGCTCAACAAGCCAAGCTATTTAAATCATTCTCTCAAGTTGACTCTTCAACAACACGAAAATATGGTGGCACGGGCTTAGGCTTAGCGATTGTTAAAAAGTTATGCCACCTAATGGAAGGTGATATACAGGTACAATCTAAAGAAAATAAGGGCAGTAACTTTAGCTTTAATGTTGTTCTAAAACGCAGTAAAAACCCACAAAAAGTATTCCCCCCTGTAGATATGTCATCGTTAAATATTTTAATTGTGTGCAGCAATCAAACTCAATCTTCTATTTTACACAAGCAGTTTACTAAATGGGGAGCAACAGCCGTAATCAGCCCATCCGCAAAGCAGGCTGTGAAAACATGTCAGCAATATATCGAAAAACAAAACCTTTGTTTTGATTTAATTATGATTGATATGCAGCTAAGTGACGGCGATGCGTTAACCTTAAGTAAAACCCTTGATAAAGAAGTAGATCTTATGGCTGCGCATGTTGTTTTAATGACCACGGGTGAGCTAAATAAACAGCGCGATTTATATCAAGCGTCTCGGTTTTCAGCCATTGTTACAAAGCCCATAATCACACAAAATCTTTTTAAGATGCTATCGACCTGCTTTAGCGGTAAACAGCAAAGTAATAACAGCCTCATTACTAAGGGTTTATCTGACACTGAGTCTTTGTCGAGCGATGATATTGTGTGGGACAAAAACATTCGTATTTTACTAGTTGAAGATAACAACATTAATCAAATCGTCGCCTCTACCACGCTTAAAAAAATAGGAATTAATAGCATTGATATTGCAGAAAATGGTCAGCACGCGCTCGAATATTTAAAACAAACAACTTCCCATAACCCGTACTCACTCATTTTAATGGATTGCCAAATGCCAGTGATGGATGGTTACCAAGCCACAACCCATATAAGAGTAAATGAAGTTGGAAGTAAAAATCCCCAAATTACTATTATTGCTATGACAGCAAACGCTATGGTGGGCGATGAAGCTAAGTGCTTACAGGTTGGAATGAGCGACTATATTTCTAAGCCCATTGCACAAGACATATTATTTAAAAAACTTCTAAAGTGGTTGCCATATGAACTTAAAAACAATGAGTAAAGTAGATATGTTAACCATATCATCTTAATATATATAAATATTTGTACTTATACAGCGGTAAAATAGAGTGAAAAAACTGACAAAAGAACAAATTTATAAACGCTTAAATAACGAAGAAGATGCTCGCGCGTGTAAGGCCATCGACGACAATGCCTGTCAGGAAGTACCCGGTAATTTTATTATTTTACTCATTAGCCAGCTGTTTAGTAAGTTTGCTGATGCACTGCTTAATCCAAAAATAACGCTGCCATGGTTAATGCAAAGCTTAAATGTACCAGCGAGTTTTATTGCTTGGTTAGTACCAATTAGAGAATCGGGTTCATTGCTGCCCCAACTTGCTATTGCTAACGTTATTCGCAAACTCCCCGTTCGTAAATGGGTATGGGTAATAGGTGCAGTGATGCAAGCAGGATGCATTTTAGCCATGGTTGCGGTGGCGTTCACCCTCAAGGGCGCACAAGCAGGCTACGCCATTATTGGCTTATTAATTTTATTTAGCCTTGCCAGAGGGTTTAACTCTGTCGCTGCAAAAGATGTGCTGGGCAAAGTTATTCCTAAACAGCAACGCGGTAATATTAGCGGGCTTGCTGCGAGCATTGCCGGTTTTGCCACCTTAACGTTTGGTCTCATGATGTGGTTTTTTTCACAGCAAAAAGATCAAGATATTGTGATCATCGCTTTACTACTGGGTGCATTAATGTGGCTGATTGCCGCGTTTTTTTATGCACAAATTAACGAATATAGTGGCGCTACCGAAGGAGCGAATAATGGCCTATTGCACGCGTTTTCAAAGTTAAAAATTTTATACCAAGACAAACAGTTTGCGCATTTTGTTATTACACGTGCCTTACTGCTTTGTTCAGCATTGAGTGCCCCTTTTTATATTATTTTAGCCAGTAAACAGTCGTTTGAATTTTCTTTACTTGCCACCTTTATTGCCGTTTCCGGCTTTGCAAGCCTAGTCTCAGCGCCGATTTGGGGACGCTTAAGTGACTTATCTAGCCAGCGAGTGCTGGTACTCAGTGCCACTTTGGTTACCATTAATGGGCTGGCTGTATTTGTTATTGCAACTTGGTATAACGAGCTGCTACTAAATTGGTGGGCTATGCCTATTTTGTACTTTTTACTCTCAGTTGCGCACCAAGGAGTACGCTTAGGGCGAAAAACGTACCTCGTCGATATGGCAGAGGGTAACAAACGCACCGATTATGTGTCGGTTAGTAATACCGTTATTGGGGTTTTATTACTGATGTTGGGCAGCATAGGCTTATTAGAATCGTTTTTATCAACCGCAGAGCTTATTTTGCTTTACAGTGGGTTAGGTTTTTTGGGGGCAATGAGTGCACTGTTTTTATCAAAAACAGAGTAAATAGCGCGCTGTTTAACCTTATATAATTAAAACGCTCACCTTTAAAGTTGTGGGCGTTTTAATACAAACTTATCTTTGGTGGTGCTAAAGTAATCGCCGCCCATTTTACCTACTGCATCTAAACGTGTCGGATCTATGTAGCCATTTACCAACGTGGCGTCATCTATAAAAATTCCCACTACATCTAAGAGCATCATTTTCCCACCGCTTGGTTCATCTGAAATAGTGATCACTTCTCGAAGCTTACATTCATAGCGTACTTTTGAAGCTGCAACACTCGGCGGATTAACTAACTGGCTTGGGACTCTCTCTATGCTGGCCTCATCAAACTCACTGACATTATTAGGGTAATTAGCGCAGCTTTGGTTCATTTGCTCTACTAAAACATGACTAACAATATTAACCACACATTCTTTGGTGGCTAGTAAATTTGTCAGTGTATCTTTATTGGCTTTATCACTGGGGTTAACTTGAGTCACACTTAGCACTGCAGGCTGACAACTTGCTACGGTAAAAAAAGAGTAAGGTGCAATATTGCTTACCCCCTCATTACTTAGGGTGCTTATCCATGCAATCGGTCGTGGACTAATACCGCCAACTAAGTAGCTATAAACAGAGCGGTTGTTGTTTTGAATTAAATCTAAAAACATTATTTCTCACTTTTAAGTTAAAAACTAAACCCTAGTACTAGGCAATACGTACTTATAAGTTGGATCTTCATTAATACTACACCGTTAGCAAATAGTTTAATTTCATGCGCCAAAAAATAAACATTGTCTGGTTTAAACGCGATTTACGCTTAAGCGATCATCAACCGCTTAAACATGCGTTTAGCAATGGGCTTCCAACATTATTGATGTACAACTTTGAGCCGCTGTTACTCGAAGATGCTCATTATAACGAGCGACATTGGCGCTTTGTGTATCAGTCACTATGTGATTTAAACCAACAACTTGATCGCTTTAATAGCTGCGTGTACATATTTAAACAAAATATGCAGTCGTTGCTTGAAGAGCTACTCACCCAGTTTGAAATAATTAATCTCTTTAGTCACCAAGAAATCGGCTTAAATAATACATTTGAGCGCGATAAAGCGATTAAAGCATGGTGCCAACATAATCAGATTAACTGGTTAGAGTCACCAACGGGGGCTGTCATTCGGGGTAAAAAAAATCGCAATAATTGGAATGAATGCTGGCAACAAACAATGCAAGCGCCAATTGCCATCCCAGATTGGAAACACATTAAAACAGTGACACTCACACACTACCAATCGCCAGAATTACCAGACAGTTACACAGCTGACGATGACAACTTTCAATATGGAGGGCCGCGACTTGCCCGCGATGTTATGCACAGTTTTTTTGCCGAGCGCGGTAAAGGCTATCAAAAAGGGATCTCTAGCCCGAGCTTGAGCCGTACGCATTGCTCTAGGTTATCGCCCTATTTAGCGTGGGGAAATATCAGCCTGAGGCAAGTGTATCAAATGGCGATTGACGCATACCATTCAACCCATCTCGATAAAAAAGGCTGGAAGCGTCCGCTTGCTGCGTTTGTATCTCGCCTGCATTGGCATTGCCATTTTATGCAAAAGTTTGAAAGCGAATGCAGCATGGAATTTAAAGCCTTAAATCCGGGTTACCATGCATTTCCGTATCGTTATGACGCTAAGGTTACTAGCGATATTGAACGCTGGGCACAGGGGCAAACCGGTATTCCTATTATTGATGCCTGCATGCGCTGTTTAAAAGCCACCGGTTATATTAACTTTAGAATGCGCGCTATGCTGGTGAGCTTTGTAACCCATCATTTAAACATCAGCTGGCAACAGGCAAGTTTTCCGCTGGCTAATTACTTTTTAGACTTTGAGCCAGGTATTCATTATCCGCAAATACAAATGCAGGCATCGGTTACTGGCATTAATACTATTCGCCATTACAACCCCATTAAACAATCTGAAGATCAAGACCCAACCGGCGCATTTATAAAAAAATGGTGCCCCGAACTTGAAAAGCTCCCCATTGAATATTTACATCAACCCTGGCAGCAAACGCCTATGGAAGCGCTATTTAACGACTTTAAAATAGGCGAAGACTACCCCGAACCTATGGTGGATTTAACAAAAGCCTCAAAAGAAGCGCGCGATAGGCTGTGGCAATACCGTGAACGGATTGATGTAAAACAGGCTATCCCAGCGATACTCAAAGCCCATGTAAGCATTACACCACGACCAAAAAACACTAAAAAGAAGCGTAACAATGGCGCATAAAAAATTACATTTACCGCAAAAAAACTGCCCCGTTTGCAAGCGTGACTTTACCTGGCGCAAAAAATGGCAACGGGACTGGGACAACGTTATTTATTGCTCGCAGCTGTGCAAAAAAAACAAGCTGGCTTACTTAAATTCAACTAGTTAACTAAACATAACAAAGCTTTGTTATCACCTCTTAAAATACGGTAACATAAAACTTCTTAGTGCGGCCGTTGTCGCAATCAAACTTGAACGCAAATAAAAACTAAATTATGAGATGCTTTTTAGCGGCTTATAATAATTTTAAGCATATAAGCTCTTCAAGTAACAATATAAATTAAGGGACACTATGAATTGTACAAGTTGTGGTAAAGGGTTACTTAAACCTAGTTTTATTGAAGGTCAATTTCGTTCGCATACATGCACGCACTGTAATGGCCACTGGATACTAATCGAAGACTTTGCAGCTTGGAAAGAGCGTAATCCAAACTTTGCATTTGCTGAGAACATCTCATTCGAAGCCGACGCTACAGACACTAAAAAAGCATTAATTTGCCCGGTATCAGGTGTCATTATGCGGAAATTTCGTATTTCATCATCAACTGACCACCGTATAGATTACAGCGCACCGGTAGGTGGCATCTGGTTAGATGCGGGTGAGTGGGAATTACTAAAAGAAGAAGGCTTAGCTGGTACACTGAACGCAGTAGTAACACAACAATGGCAAAACCAAATTCGCGAGCAAAGTACCAAGCAAAACTTTAGTGACATATATGCTGATAAATTTAGCAATGACACTTATGCAAAAGTAAAAGAACTCAGGAAATGGTTGAATGCACAGCCGCAAAAAGCTGATTTAAGAGCCTATTTATTAGCCGAAGATCCATACTCCGCAGAGAAGTAGTATCTTAATTTAGCAAAATTATACTGCCATTATTAAGATAATATTGGCAGTAAAGTTACCTCAAAGCCCATGTAAGCATTACACCGCGACCAAAAAACACTAAAAAGAAGCGTAACAATGGCGCATAAGAAATTACATTTACCGCAAAAAACCTGCCCCGTTTGCAAGCGTGACTTTACCTGGCGCAAAAAATGGCAACGGGACTGGGACAACGTAATTTATTGCTCAGAGCGGTGTCGGCGAAACGCAAAATAAACCTTGGTGTCAATATTGCAAAACCCTACTTGAGTATCGTGTAAATACCGATTAGCCGGTATAAGCATGAAGAGCTTGCAATGTTATTGCAAACTTTACACAACAAACCCAAGGAGACATTATGACGATTAAAAAATCAGCATCAGCCAATTGGTCTGGGGATATTAAATCAGGTAAAGGATCAATAAGTAGCGAAAGTGGTGCACTTGAGAGCCAGCCATATGGGTTCAACACTCGCTTTGAAGACAAAGCTGGCACTAACCCAGAGGAGCTAGTTGGTGCAGCCCACAGTGCTTGCTTTAGCATGGCGTTATCGCTAGCGTTAGGAGATGCGGGTTTTACTGCTGACGATATAAGCACCAAAGCGACAGTAAGCTTAGATGAAGTAGACGATGGCTTTGCGGTGAGTGAAATTGAATTGGTAGTTAATGCAAAAATTACTGATATTTCCAATGAGCAATTTCAAGCCCTGTGTGAAGACACCAAAAAAGGCTGCCCCATTTCAAAATTACTCAATACCAGCATAAAGCTAACGGCAACACTTAACTAATTTTGTAAACCAATTATACTTTTTGCGTAGCAGTAAGATTATGTTTTAGCATAACCTTACTGCTAATTTTTCATGAATTAAATAAAAACTTTATTATGAGTTATATTAATGTTCGCTAATATAATTATGTAAAATCTCAATACTTTGTTAGGATTACAAGAAACTTAACCACCTTTAAGTGTGGGTTAAATTCAAAGGTGGATGCATGAACGAGAAATCACAAAGTTGCGAAAAAGTATCTTGTAGCAACTGCGCTGATTCTAGCGAACTAGATTTTGACTTTACTATGGCATTTCAGCCTATTATAAATTGCCAGAGCAACACTATTTATGGCTATGAAGCACTGGTTCGTGGTTTAAATAATGAGTCGGCTTATTCTATTATTTCCCAAGTAAACGACGACAACCGCTATACCTTTGACCAACTATGTAGAATTAAAGCCATTGCACTTGCCTCTAAGCTAGGCATAAACACCATGCTAAGCATTAACTTTTTACCCAACGCTATTTATAAGCCTGAGCGCTGTATTCGCACTACCCTAGAAGCGGCTAAAAAGTACAATTTCCCTACAACTAATATTATGTTTGAATTTACTGAAGTTGAAAAAATAGAAGACAGCAGCCACGTTGAGCGGGTTGTAAGCTACTACCAAGAATTAGGCTTTAAAACAGCTACCGATGACTTTGGCTCAGGCTATTCTGGATTAAACTTACTAGCTGACTTTCAAACAGATATTATTAAACTCGATATGGCACTTATACGCGATATCGACAAAGACACAAAACGCCAAACGATTGTGCGTAACTGCTTAAATATGTTTGAAGAACTGAACATAATGGCGTTAGCTGAGGGTATTGAAACAGTTGAAGAGTATCACTGGTTAAAAAGTGTCGGCATTGAATTAATGCAAGGCTACTTGTTTGCAAAACCTGGGTTTGAGTGCTTACCAGACGTTAATTTTCAATAACATTTAGTTGTTATAAAAAAACCGCCATCAAGGCGGTTTTTTAGTTTTTGCTATTGGTTAATTACATGTTTCCCAGCTCTATCATCATTGCGGTGTACATACGTAAATTAAGTGCTAGTTGCTCAAGCGTAATAAATTCATGCTCTGAGTGACCGGTGTAGCGTTTACCTGGCATTGATGGACCAAACGATACGGCATTATCAAATAACTTAGCGTTGGTACCACCACCAATAGAGACAAAATCTGCGTCTTGATCGCCAGTAAAGTGTTTAAAAATATCAAGTAACTTCTGCGCATGGGGCGCGTCATCAAGTAACATGGGTGTACCAATGGTGGTTTTAACATTGGCTAATGTTACTTTATTATCAGCTTGCCATTGAGTAAGCGCACTATTAATTTGCTGTTTTAGTAAGTCAGCCTCTTTACCCATAGGACGACGAGCATTAACCGCTAACGTTAGGTTATTACCGTCTCGTTCAATAACTGTGGGCGCTACCGTCATTGGCCCCATAAAGTCATGTTTATACGCAATATCACCAAACTGTTTACCGTGAATATCTAGGCCAATTAGCTGATTTACAAACTTAATGAGCTGCCCATCGCTGTTGTTTTCAAGCTCAACGGCTTTAAATAGTTCAGCCAAATAAGCAATGGCGTTAACACCTGACTCTGGCTCAGATGAGTGAGCCGACATGCCTTTAACACTAATTAAAGTTCCATCTGTTTGATCATCAAAGGTAAATTCTACTTGCTTAAGAACCTTGGCTGTTTGTTTTAATTGAGCCACCAATTCAGGACTCGCATTATGCAAAGTTAAGCTGGCATCTTCAGGGATTTGGCTAGCAAAGGCACCACCCGTTACATTGCTGACATACACACCTGTTTGTGGTGATGTTGCATCAAATGTTGGCGCAATTAAGCTCCAGCCTTTTTCAGCAACCACTACAGGGTATGAGGCATCAATGGTTATCGCATACTTTGGTTGCTCATAGGTTTTCATAAACTCAGTTAACGGCCCCCAATCAGACTCCTCGGCCAAATAAACCATCAGCTCAATGCGGTTATCAAGGGTTATGCCTTTATCTTTTATGGCTTTCATCGCATATAAAGCGGTGGCTATAGCACCTTTATCGTCTTCGGTACCTCGGCCAACTAATTTACCCGGCTCTGAGGTATCAATAATAAATGGGCTTTGTTTCCATTTGCTGGCGTTTGCAGGTTGTACATCGCCGTGAGTCACTATGGTTACTTTTTCTTTTTGCTCACCCATGCCTATGAGTACGGTATAGCCTAAATCTTGGTAGTCAAAGCCCAGTTCAGCGGCTTTCATTTTTAATAACGCTTTAAAGCCTATAAAGTCGGGGTTTTGTGGTGCGCTGATCTCACTTTTATTAACCGTAGGAAACGATACTAAATTAGTAAGCGTATGCACCTGTGCATTTTGGTAGCTATTAACTGCGTAATCGGCCACGCTTTCACTGTGTTTATTTAATTGTGCATGAGCGCTAAATGCACATAAGGCAATACTTGCTAAAGCGAGCTTGTTCAAAACAGATTCCATTTAATTAACAATAAAGAGCTCTAATTATAACCTCCTTGTAAAGTGACAAACAGCACTTTGCGGCAAACCCACAAGCAAAGCTTATAATTTGTCTAACAGCTTTGAACAAGATGCCTGTATAATGCGCAGCTCAAAATTACGAGGTGAATCATGAATCGCAGAAAAAAGATCATTACAAAATTTAATAACAAAGATAAGCGTGCTAATGCCAAGCTACATAAAAGCAACAAACCGGCTTATGTTTCAAAAGCAGAGCGCGCAAAGCTTGCTGAGCAAGATGCCGAACAAGCAATTGAGCACGAGGCTAACGAGGTAGTGCAAACAAGCGTTTAATCGTTATTGTGATAGGGTGAGAGGCTTAAATTGAGTGTTAAAAAGCTTAAAGTGAGCCAAATAACGAACCGCCACATAGCAAACTACCCCACTTGCCACAATCAGTTCAAACGTTGCTAAATACTGTATTTGTTTAACAAACTGCAAATCAATACCCTCTGCATGCATCCATGCGGCAAGTTTAAATAACGCGGTAGCACCAATGACCATAGGAAAAGTAAACGCAGCGTAACCTGGGCAAAATGGACGGCGCAGTAATTTAAAGAATGCGACGTAAATTATAAAGGTCATCAGTACTGCAATTCCAAATAACAAGCCAATAATAACCGGTGACGGCTCGCTGATAACTGTAAAGTAACCAGCTAACGATAAACTTGCTGGCGCCGCTAAAATAGCCAGTGTAGGTTGTGCAGCATCTGGAATGTGCGCTGCAAAAATGATCCGGTAAATCATCATAGGCAACATAACTGCATACATCAGCATGCCAAAATAAAGCGCCCCTTGTGCTAGAAACAGCAGTGCCGGATTTCCTGAAAACGCCACATCGGCAACAATGATCCCAACAGGCGGAACAAACCAGCTTGGCACCATATGCTCAATTTTAAATTCAATCACGCGATGAGCAATAAAGCTGATTAAAAACAACACATGTAATAAAAATGCACCAACCCAAAGCACATCTCCCGCAAGGGAGTAAAACTGCCCTAAAGAATTAGACACCACTAAAGTAGCCATAGCAAAAGTAGGCACCACACTTCCCACAACCGGATGGGCTAAATCGGCTTTAAGCAGCTGAGGATGCAGTAAAAACTTAAGAGTTAACAATAGCAATAACACGCTCGCAGTAGCGGCACCGGTATATTGTGCTACGCCATTTAGACTAAACATACTCTCCCAAGCCCAACCTAGGCTGGCAATACCTAATGCCAAACCGCCCATTGGTGTTGGTGCACCAGATACTTTTGTTTTTATATGTTTAAACATCTCTATTCCACCCTGTGGTTGTAACTTACAGAGAAGTTTACGCTTGCATTTTGTTAAGTTAAATCTAATTATATAGAACACAGGTTCAGGTAAACTAAACATAGCATAATGAATATTTCACTTAAGCAACTTAAAGTATTTGTCGGCATAACCCAGCACAGCACCCTTACAGCTGCGTCTGAATCACTATTTTTATCTAAAGCGGCGGTTAGTATGGCGCTTAGCGAACTTGAAAAGCAGTTAGGCCATCCGTTATTTGATCGTGTAAATAACCGATTACTATTAAATCAAGAAGGGCAAAAGCTACTGCCCCTTGCTGATGAGCTATTAAATCGGGCAAACACTATCGACACCTTGTTTTTAGACAACGCCCCTGCCAGCGGAACCTTAAAAATTGGTGCCAGCGATACGATTGGTAATCATGTATTACCTGCTTTGTTAAGCAACTTTAGAGCGCAGCAACAGCATTACTCGCAACAAATACTGATTTCCAATTCGGCGCTTATTTGTCAAAAGCTTATAGATTACGAGCTCGATATAGCACTTATTGAGGGCCAAGCCCATCAAGGCGATTTAGTCTCTAATGTGTTTAACCATGACGCCATGTGTATTATTGCGCCAATAAACCACCCACTGACTGCAAAAAAGCAACTTAGCTTCAACGACTTAAATAGTAGTCAATGGGTATTAAGAGAAACTGGTTCAGGCTCGCGTTCCTTCTTTTTACATAGCCTTGCGCCACAAATTAAAAATTGGACGCAAAGCGTAGAGCTCAATACCACTGAAGCGCTTATAAACTGTGTAGCAAATGGCTTGGGGTTAGGATGTTTATCATCACTTGCTGCGCAATATGCCCTAAAAGATGGCCGTGTTACACAGCTTAATTTAAACCACCCCATGCAAAGGCAGTTTTGGTTAGTGATGCATAAAGACAAATACAAAAACCCGCTGTTAAAGCAGTTTATAGAATTTTGTCACAAGCAGTAATGTATGTATTTCGAATGCAAAAAAATAAACATTTGATAAGTAAGTTGTTTTAATTGGTTAAATTCGTTTTAATAAAAGTAGAGTAAACGCAGAACAGTCTATGGGCAGTCTAAAATTGCTAATATAACAAAAACTTACATAATAAAAAGCAGTAACTAACAATACAGATAAAGAGGTTAAATTGCAGCCAAAATCACAAACACTTTTTCATTTTACTAAGAATTTAGAATTCCTAAAAGATATTTTAAAGACTGGCTTTTGGCCAAGGTATTGTTTAGAAGATATGAAATGGTATACCGGTTCTGAATCACAATCAGCATACCCTATAGTATGTTTTTGTGATATTCCCCTATCTAGAGTTGATGAACATGTTAACTTTTATGGCAGATTTGGGATTGGCGTAACAAAGGACTGGGCAAGAAAAAATGGCTTATCTCCAGTATTGTATATCAATGAAAACACAAATCAGCACCTAGCACTTAAAAACCTTTTTGGTCAAAACTTAAAAGGAGCACCCTACTATAAAAACTCTTCGGTTGATATTAATACGATAATGACTCATATAAAACCTACTGAAGGGGTAATGTTCATTAACGAGCAATTCATACAAAAAGAATTTTATCAAGAAAACGAATGGAGATACTCTGTTGTGGGGGATGAAAATATAACTAAAATAAAACCGTTCATTTATGAAAAAGATTATAAAGATAGATATACACTTGAACAGCTTAATGAAAAATCTAAGGTTTCGTACAGTTTAAAAATTTCACCATCCGATATAAAGTATCTTTTTGTTAATTCAGATTCCGATATTCCTGATGTTATTAACTTTATTCAAACTGAGCTTGACCATTATCCTAGCGCAGAGATTAAAATATTAATGTCTAGAGTCATATCATTAGAAACTATAAGTAGAGATATGTAATCTAATATACATCAACCGACTGATTCGATTAATCTGAATAAAATCTTATAGCTTTTACCTGCTTACGCTCTCACTTTAAAACGCGTAACTGATGGCCAAACCAGACACAAAGCGCTCAAAATACATACTGAAAATTTTAGATGGGTGTTTTTTGTTTTATCATTCTGCTAGGATTACCTTTTAATGGAACATTAAATTTGTTAAGGGATATAGCATGGTAAAAATAGATTCAATCAATATCACTCCTCTAGAGCAATCATATCAAGTAGAAGGCAATCTGGAAGCATTTTGGAAAAGTAGACTTGATAAAAAAGATCCAGTAGCCCGTATTGGTTATGCTCTATGGGTATCAGATACGAAGAAACTAAAAAATGAAATAACGAAGGGTGATCCTAAATTTTGGAACTTTAAGGGATTCTCATACTGGGAGTTAATGGCTAGATCCACTGTAGTAAACTTAGCTGTCGGTTTAAATAAAGGAGGTTTCAGAGGTAGTATAAAAGAGACAAGGGAGAAAATAAAAGAAGTTGGAAATGAAGTTGCTAGGTTACATATTCTTTTTGTAAAAAGAGATTACAGGAATAAAACTGGTTCCATACCAGGAAAATTAAGCTTAAGACAAATGGCTGATTATCATAAACTAGCATTTAAGCGCTTTAATATACCTGAACATTTTTATGGAGGTACTTGGCTTGAGTCAGTAGCTGATGAAAAAGAGTTTAAGATATATGGCCATTTATATTGCCATGACTGTGATACAAATACAGGTTATCAAGCACAATGAAAAAAGCAGTTTTAGTCCTAACTTTACTCATGACAGGCTGTAATGAGAATAATTCTGAAACAAAATGGCAAGATAGATGCTTTCCTAATGAGTACCTTTCAGATGCAAGTTTTATTAATTCAAATAAGGGTGACAATGCATTTGATAAGGAATTATCAAAGGCTCCGATTTTGTTCTTCTCAGCTAATTATGTTGTTCAACATATAAAAGAGTTTCAGCCCGTTGACTATCAAAATGATAAAAGCTCATTGAATAACTTTATATCGGTTAACCTGCTGCCTCATCGAAAGCTAGAGCGTAATGTTAATGCTAATTTTTTTGATACATTCTCTGATGCTAAAGATCTGTATATTCCTGTTGAACATGAAAAATATAGTTTCACTTTATATACTAAATCAGAAAATGCTTTTTTGTATTGGGGTAGCTGTGAATATAGCGCGGTGAATAAGTATAGCTGCTTTAGAGATATAGAGTTCGAAAATATGAACATTAGCTATTTAGTTAATCAAGATAATATTTCAATCCATAAAAAGATTGATGACTTTATTATTGAGCATTTAAATAAGTGGCAATGTGAATAATAGCTTTAAATATTATACAAATTCGTTTCAAATCGCTTGATTATTCAATACACGCTCTTAGAAAAATAGTAATAAACTGTCTGATTCGATTAACCAAAAATCGAATCAGACGGCTGATACTAACTTACTATCTCATCTTAAAACGCGTAACTCATGGCTAAATTTATAGAGCGCCCCTGCCCTGCTAATTGATTGAACCCCTGCGACATATCTTGTTTAAATTCTGCAATACTTACACCACCAAGTGGTAATTTATAATACTCATCAAGCAGATTGGTAATATCAACACTTACGGTCAATGCATCCCAACTGGCTTTTGAGCTTAAATTAAGTAAATGGTACTGCTCAGTTTGGTTTTCTAGCCGGTTGCTATCTACGCGAGTTTTACTATCGACCCACTGCCACGTGAGTGCGTTTTCAAAGCGGCCAACTTGCTGGTTAATGGCAAATTGGGTTTGCAGCGGCTTAATTTGATAAAGCGGCTGATTAGTATCATCGCGCTTACCACGGGTGTTGCTAATATTCGCTTTTAATGACCAGTTACCATACTGCTTAGACTCGTGCATTGCTAAAACCGCATCTAGCTTTACACCATAAAGCCTGGCATCTACGTTATTAAACATAAGTACATTACGGGTATTGGCAGCCAGCGCTGTGCGGTTAAAGCTTCTTACTATGTTGGCATCAATATAGTCATTCACGTCGCTCACCCAAGCGTTAGCACTTATACGCCAGCTGTCATCTTTTGCCATGCGGGTGTACGTGCTGCTAAGCGTGTGCGCAGTTTCTGGTTTAAGGCTTATATTACCAATATAGCCGTTGCCATCGCCGTACCATCCAATCATAGTGGTGGCCATATTACCTACGCCCCAGCTGTAGCGTTCGTATAAATTAGGCGCACGATTTTTACGGGCTAAGCCAATTTGTAGTTCGTCGTTATTGCTTAGTTGATAATTAATCAGCACGTTTGCATCAACTAAATTATCTGTTTGTTTTTTGTTTTGGTTATTAAACTTTTTAGCCGCCATTGCATCACTTGGCATCGCCATGGCCATCGCATTCATTGCAGCCATGCCTGCATTATATGCTTGTACATCATCAGTGTTGGTCATTACATTTTCAAATCGAATGCCTGCATTTACCCACCAGCGAGTACTTAGTTGGCTTTCATATTCAGCAAGCACTGCAATACGCTGACGTCGGCCATTATTAATATTGTTATAGTCATTTGGTCCCATCATCATTGAGCCTTCAACTGCAGGCCACCAGTCATCTAATTTCATGTGGTGATACTCTTGCGCGAGTAGTAACTGGCTGTTGTTATCAAGCGCTAGTCGCCATTTTAACTGGGTGCTTATATCTTCGGCGTCGGTTTTCATGGGCATTTTTCCGGGTTTTTCTGCGCTAAAAAACCCCATTTCATGCTTTACGTTATGCCAATTTAACTGCGCTTCAAGCTCACTGTTTGTAAAAGTGCGCTTATACTGGGCCACAGCACCATAGCTGGTGTTATCTGTCATATCCATATATTGATTAGCAAAGCCTTGATAGGGTATTTTTTGATGACTTAGCTTAACCACTAATTGTTGCTTATCATCGCGCATGGCAGCACTTAAACTATGGTTTTGCGCGCGGTATAGGGTATCGAGCACTAAACCGCCGTTACCATCTTCATAACTGTTAGCATCGCTATAAGCACCTTGATAATTAAAACTCAGTACATCGCTGGCAATGCGCATTCCTGCGCCGACCTTTTTGGCGTTATCAAGGGTGTTGTACTGGGCTGACACATAACCTGAATGCCATGCAAGTTCGCTACTTTCACTGTACTGAGGTGAAATAGAATTAACAGCAATCACACCTGCAATATTATCGCCTCCCGCGCTTACTGGAGAAACACCTGCAACCACTTTGTAGCTACTAATTTGATTGGCTGAAATATAAGACAGTGGCGGGTTCATTTGGTTAGCACAGGCGGCGGTGATTTGCGCCCCATCAACCAGTACCGCCACTCTATCGCCCATTAAACCATTTAAAACAGGTAAATTGGCCATACCACCAGCGGCTGAAAAGTCCACTCCTATATCGGTTAATAGCGATTCAGACGAGCCTAATGATAGGTGTTTATTTTGTGCTTGGCCGTGCACTTCAATCACTTCAATTGAGGTGTCATCTGCAAAAGCAACTGGCGATAATACGCTACTTATAACAAGCGCTAAAGGGGATAATAAATAAGAGGTTAAAGAATTTTTTTTATCAGTCATTATTGATTTACCACAAGATTTTTGTGGGTAAATTATACGTGCTGTAGCAATCTAAAAAGCGCGACATATTGTCGCACTTTGTTAATTTTTAACCCTGTTCGTCGTCAAAAATATCTTCTATTTTTAACTCAAACAACCTTGCTGCCTTAAAGGCCAGTGGCAAGCTGGGATCAAACTTACCTTTTTCAATCGCATTAATAGTTTGGCGAGAAACATCTAGCAGCTCGGCCAACCTTGCTTGGGTGTAGTTATGCTCGGCTCTTAATACCTTTAATCGGTTTTTCATTCATCACCTGCACAATAGTGTTTGTTAAGTACATACACGCTAATTAAATACACTGCTCCCATTAAAAACATTAAATCGGGTATCTGTGCTTTAAAATCAATTAAGCCACTCAATTGCAAATTAGTGTACGCAAGCCCACCTACCAATATTGCACCTAGGGTAAACCCCATGGCACTGAGATGTATTTTTTGCATCAGCTCATCCATCCCCTGTAAGTAACGTTTGTTAGCCAAAATCATTACAATGCCGGCTATTACATTTACAACTATAAAAAAGCCGCTAATTATCTCGGCGCGATCCCAAATTAATGTCGGGCCAAAGCTACATAACGCTAAGGTGAGTAACCAAATCAAGGTACATTTAACCAAGTAGCTAGTATTTTTAATTTGGCGTTGTTTTAAATTTAATTCTGTTTTCATTGCTTTAATCCTGTTTCAAAAGTAACGTTTACTTTACAAATATCATTCATACCATACAAAAAGTCAAGTTAACATTACATTTTAATCTAATATATCTTGTTTTTAATGAGCGAGTGGCTTGCAAGCCCATATAAACCAGCCTTTCGTTTGCTTAAGTTAAATTTTATTCATCTTAAACTATGGTTTAGACCATGACGGGAGGAGGCTTTTAATTTAAAATGTCAGTCTCTTTATTCCTCATTCCCATATTCAATTTTAAATAAACGTGTGTGTTGTATTTTTTAAACGTACAGGCGTTTTGTTTGCTATTAAATTTTATTCAATACCTTCAAGGATTTTACATGGCCGTTGATACTACATCGCCGTCGAGTCAGCCCAATAGAGCCGCTATTTTAGTTGTACTTGCGCTAGGCACCTTTATTTTGGGTTTATCTGAATTTTCTATGATGCCTATGTTGCCATTAATTAGTGAAGCATTTGGTAGTACCCCATCACAAAGTGGTTATGCCATTAGTGCTTATGCTCTTGGAGTGGTTGTTGGCGCGCCTATTTTAATGTTGGCAACAGCAAACATGCGTAAACAAAAAGCGCTGTTACTATTTTTAAGTTTAATGTGTATTGCTAATAGCTTAAGCGCCTTAGCTAGCTCATTAGAGCAACTTGTGCTGTTTCGGTTTTTAAGTGGTTTACCCCATGGCGCATATTTTGGCGCAGCCTTGTTATTGGCCTCAGATATAGCGCCTGCTGGAAAGCGTGCTAGCTTTATGTCAAAAGTATTTATGGGGCTGACAGTCGCAACCATTGTAGGCGTACCCGTAGTAACGCTCGTTGGGCAAAATTTGAGTTGGCGTTATTGTTTAGCCGGGGCAGGTGTACTGGCGTTTATTGCCTTTATTTTTGTTTATTACGTGGTACCCAATGTTAAAAATACTCAAAAATCTAATTTACTAAACGAGTTAGGGGTATTAAAAAATAAACTGGTTTGGTCTATTTTGGGTATTGTTATTATTGGTTTTGGTGGCGTATTTTGTATTTATACCTACGTGGCCGACACTATTTTAGATGTGACCCAATCACCCGCCTATACTATTTCAATTGCGATGGTGATGTTTGGTATTGGCTCCACACTCGGTAATTACATACTAGGAAAAGCAGCCGATAAATCGGCAATTAAAACCACGGGACTAACCCTTGCCTCAACTATTATTTTTGCATTTGCGTATGTAAGTGCCAGCTATAATATTTACTTACTTTATCTGGTGATCTTTTTTATTGGCTGTAGCTTAGGGCTTTCTACTTTAGTGCAAACACTGTTAATGGATGTATCGCCCAATGGCCATGCCATGATTGGTGCTCTCGTACAATGTGCTTTTAATATTGCTAATGCAATTGGCCCATGGGTAGGCGGCATTGCTATTGCACAAGGGGCACAACCAAATCAAACCGGGTATGTTGCAGGAGTATTATTTTTGGGCGGGTTATTTATGTGGTGGCTTAGCTTTATACAAATAAACAATAAAAGCGCAAAACAAACGGCTGCAGCGTATTAAGTACAAAAAGAGCCGCGTATAGCGGCTCTTGTTATATTCATTATTTTAATTAATTATACGTCAATCGACGCCATATCAATAACAAAACGGTAGCGCACATCTGAGCGTTCCATGCGCTCATAGGCGGTGTTAATTTCGTCTATGTTGATCATTTCACACTCAGGTAATACATTGTGCTCACCACAAAAATCGAGCATTTGCTGTGTTTCTGCAATACCACCAATCAAGGATCCTGCCACACGACGACGACCCATTAACAATGGCACTGTGTTTAGCTCATCTACAGGGCCTACTTGGCCAACAATCACTAACGTGCCATCAATATCAAGTAGCGGTGTATACAGTGATAGGTCGTGCTTTACCGGTATAGTATCAATGATCACATCAAACGCTGATTGTGCATTTTTCATTTCATCATCGTTGTTCGACACTAAATAGTGCTGTGCACCTAGCTCAATAGCATCCTCTTTTTTAGATTCAGTACGGCCAATAACCGTAACCGTTGCACCCATTGCCACGGCATTTTTAACCGCCATATGGCCAAGCCCACCAAGGCCGACAACTGCAACGCGGCTGCCTTTTTTAACACCCCATTTATGCAGCGGTGAGTAAGTAGTAATGCCAGCACACAATAAAGGCGCAACGCGAGATAGCTCTAAATTTTTAGGTACTGAAAGCACAAATTCTTCACGCACCACTACATGCTTAGAGTAGCCACCTTGAGTCATTTCACCATTTATTCTGTCTTTGCCACTGTAAGTGCCAACCATGCCTTCACGACAAAATTGCTCTTCGTGATTATGACATTGGTCGCAGCTTTGACATGAGTCAACCATACAGCCTACAGCAACGGTATCGCCTTGCTGATATTTAGTAACATCGCTACCAACCGAAATTACTTTACCAACAATTTCGTGCCCTGGTACTAATGGGTATTTACTGCCCCCCCAATCGTTTCGCACTGCATGTAAGTCTGAATGACAGACACCACAATATAAAATCTCTATTGCTACATCGTTATTTCGTAAATCGCGGCGCTCAAAAGAAAACTCTGTAAGTTCAGAACCTTGGCTTTTTGCTGCATATCCGACTGTTTTCATAATAACTCCATAGTTTATTAAAATTTATAACTCACACAGTATGCATTATCAGCTCTGAACATGAACTGACCTAGCAACTGCAAAAAACCCAGCATAATGCTGGGCTATTTTTATCAATTACTGCACCACAACGGCGTTTAACTCGTCAATCAACGTTTTAATACGCTGGGCATTTTTGCCTAAATCGCTTTTACCAATGCGAGATTTACTGCGTATGTCTACCACACGCTTACTGCCTTTGTCGTTAATTCGCACGACAACATCATCTTTAAAGCCAAACCAGGTTGTGGTGTCTGTTGCTTCAACAATGCCATTATTAACATCGCTATTAACCAGTTCCCAACCAAGGTTTTCCATGGCTTTTGTTGTGGCTGCCACTAACTCTAGTTGCGTTTGGTTGTACTCGAGCGATTTTAGTTCTGGGTATGCTTTTCGTTGTTGCGCTGCCGTTTCTTCTCCCGCGTATGCAACAGGATTAGGTGCATCAGCACGCAAAGGCACAACCGCAACAAACTCAGGAGGGTTAATTAAATCGGTAGAAATATCATGAATTGGCGGAACACTTTTTGCTGTATTCATCATGTTAAGCGGCATTGCAATAGCAACTGCTGCAAAAATAACAGTGATCAGTGCACTGGCTAAGCTCACTGTTTTACGCATAAATAGCACTTGAACTAATAATAAGGCTAATGCTGCTCCACCGACATAAACACCTAATCTAAAACCGGCAAAAGCAGTGCCTAGTTCAACGATATTAAATTTATAAAGGGGTCCCGGTAGTACCACCATTAAAAAAGCGATAAGCCCAACTAAGCTCACTAAATATTTCATTGCCTACTCCGTTATTGTTATATGGTTATTGTTTTTTAAACAGCTTTATACTGTTAACACTCCAATTTAGATTACTATGACTGATAAGTATCTATAAAGTCATAATTTATTACCCTTTTAAAGTAGATAACTTGACTCCTTGGTAAAAATCAACAAACTACGTGGGTAAAATTATCAGGGTATTATTATTTATGAAAACAGAGATTAGTTACCGATTTGAGTCATCACAAGTGGCCAATCGCTTTTTACACGAATTAAAAGATTGGCCAGTCAATGACGTAAAAACACGTCTTTTTAATGGCGGCGACAGCGTTAAAGTAAGCTACGAATATGATGAAAGCGGGTTTGATTATACCGTTGCCGAACTTGATGATTTAGCCGAGCAACACGGCGGACAAGAAGTGTCGAGTTAAGATACTAATACCTAAGCTGAATAGCCACAACACACTTTGTAGCTATGCCTATATTGTAAACTTTAAGCTTACAAAGTTATGTAGTAATAGGTATTACACAACGTATTAAAGACCCCTTACCCACTTCACTTTCAACCTCTATAGTGCCATTGTGCTCTTTAAGTACATTGTAAACTATAGCCATTCCCATACCTGTGCCTTGGCCTACGGGTTTAGTGGTAAAGAAAGGATCGAACATTTGTTTAAGTGTATCAGCGTCCATCCCACAGCCGTTATCTGCCACTTCTATGTAAATATTGTTTTTATTGGCAAACAGTTTAATAGTTACTTTTCCTTGCTGATCGTGCAAGTCATCACAAGCGTGTTTGGCATTAATTAATAAGTTTACAAAGACTTGTTTCATCGATGATATATTACACTGTGTTAGGGGTAACTTTTCAATGTGTAACTCTATAGCACACGTTCCCAGCTGGTTTTCGAGTAGCTTTAGCGTGCCATTTAATGATTCTGTAATATCTGCCATTGTTGTTACGTTGTCTTTTAGGCTCGCAAAGTCGACAAGATTACTAACAATATGAGCGATACGCTCTAAGCCCTCTTGAGTATCATCAACTAAGTCATCAATATCATCCACAATAAAGCTTAAGTCGTTCTCTCGGTTGAGCTGAACTAAAATAGACTCTAACTGCGTTACTGAAATCGATTTATCTACAAATTGTTGAGCCGCCGTCATTAACGAAACCAACACGGGCTTTATAAATTTTATGCTTGCTACATTACTGGTTATGTAAGCAAGCGGATTATTTATTTCGTGAGCCATGCCAGCAGAAAGTGTGCCTAATGTGGCCATTTTTTCACTTTGCATTAAGGTTATTTGTTGGTTTTTGACCGTTTCGAGCTTTTCTTCCAGCTCTTGATTAGCAATAAACAACGCCCGTGTTTTGTCTTCTAGTAGGGTTTCTAATTGATCTCTGGCTGATTTTTCGCGCAAATACGCTTTTTTATAATTGTAGTCGTCTTCAGCCATGGGGAGTCTCATATTTTATTTCAATTAAACACGAATCAAACCCATTATGCATGCACTGGGCATGATTAAGTTTAGCATCAACCCCATAATGAGCCGCAGCACCAAAAATAAGCCCTTCGGCGCACATACAAAGCTGCCGCTTAGAGTTGTAACGCATTAAAATAAACCCGTCTTCAATAATTTGGGCGTCAATTTCAGGTAAATTAGGCTCATGATAAAGCTTAGCGACTTCAACATGGATTACTTTATCAATACTAATAATGAGATCAACAAAACTATTAAAGCTGTCTACTATAGCTGAGTGACGTGCCTTTAAGTGAGAAAATAAATACTCTCCAAAGGCCTTTAATACCTCTGGCATAGACATAGAAAGTGCAGTTGCTACATCTTGTGCCAAACCAACTATTTCTTCATCTGGATAACTTTCTGCAGAAATATAAACACGACCTTCAGGTGCATTTTTTTCAAGTAAGTCGTCCCATGCAGCCATGCCACATTTTTCAATAACCAGTGCCTCAAGCCCTCTAAAGATAAC
This sequence comes from Pseudoalteromonas sp. meg-B1, assembly GCF_003173795.1. Taxonomy (GTDB): domain Bacteria; phylum Pseudomonadota; class Gammaproteobacteria; order Enterobacterales; family Alteromonadaceae; genus Pseudoalteromonas; species Pseudoalteromonas undina. The sequence goes on from NZ_QGQU01000004.1 coordinate 225,374, forward strand.
GCCTTTCATGCATGTTCCCTCTATTATCACTTTTAGATTGTTAGCTGCGCCTTCAATTAGTTACAAACGCTCGCTACCTTACGGCTCATATTTACACTAGCGTAGTAAGTCTTACTCTGTAAAATGTCATCATTAAAGTAATAGTAGTTTAGTCGCTTGTAAAACGCCCAAAAAAGTTCGTTATTTGCATGGTCAACATTTAACATTAAGTAAAGTTAAGAAAGCGTGATCACATTCTGCTTTTTACTCTATTGGTGGCAACGCTATTGGCAGGATCGTCTGGCCAAAAATGCTTCGGGTAGCGCCCTTTCATCTCTTTTTGTACCTCGCGGTAACTACTATTCCAAAAATGTGCTAAGTCTTGAGTTAACTGTAGTGAACGCTTGCCTGGAGATAACAACTCCATTAGCAGTGTTAATTTACCGTTAGCTAACATAGGCGTGCTGGTTAAACCATATACTTCTTGCATACGCACACTAAGCTTGGCAGGTCCATCAAGTTGGTATTCAATTTTTATGTTAGAGCCACTTGGTACTGTTAGCCGCAGTGGGAGTAAAGATTTTAGCTCGCTTTGCTGTTGCCAATTAAAACAATTTTGTAGTGCCTCAAAATAATTAAACTTTTTAAGTTGCTCAAGGGTTTTAATATCTTCAAGGTATACCCCTAACCAATCACCTGCTGTTTCAATGAGCTGCTGCTGACTAATAATAGGAAACTGTTCTGGCATCAATTTACTAGCTAAGCACATTCTAATAAGTAACTGCTCACTTTCTTTTTGCTCGTTAAACAGTGAAAAGCCCTGTTTGGCAAACAAACTAAGCCATGCCTTGGTGCGCTCTGTTTTATCAAGCTTATGTTTACTTGGTTGGCTACTAAGGGTAATTTCCCCAAGTTTTACTTCATCTTGATGAATAAACCGAGCGGCTTTTTCATCAAACTCGCAGCGGGTTAACTCAGTGAATAAATACGGTAAATACTCTTTAAGCGAAAATGGATTTAGCGCCGTGGCCGCAAAAATACGCCCGCCTTTATGTCCGCCCATACTGGCAATAGCTATATATTCGTCATTATGCCAGTAGTCAGGGTTTAGTTCAGCCCCTGCCCCATTTGCTAATAAGTAGCCATTACCACGTTTTTTAGCGATGCGATCAGGGTAGGCAAGCGACACTAATAAGCTTAAATGTTCAGTGTTTAAATCTGTACGACTGTCGGTAAATTTTAAGCGTTTGAACCAATAATTTAATTGCTGCTTAAACACCGGATGTGGTCGTTGTTGTTGACTATGCAGTGCTAGGTTGAGCTCATTGGCAGTGCTAACTCGGCTTTCTAGTAAGGCCACTAAATAAATAGCTAAGCGATAAATCCCACTTAACTGTGGTTCTAACATTTGCGCTTTTAATAACATATGCGCTAAGCGAATATCGGCACCAAAGCCCAACATTTTACTACCCAGCGTGGTGAGCTTACCGTTACTATCTATAGCTTCAAGCATAGATAATAAATTAGTAGCTTGGCTGCATTGTTGCTCACTCGGCGGGTCAAGTAAGGTGAGTTCACTAATACTTGCGCCCCACTGCTTCGCCTCAAGCATCAGTTGGCTAATATCTGAGGTAAGAATATCAGGGTTATCGTGGCTGTTTCGTCTTTCAAAAGTTTGTTTGGAACCTAACCGATACACAACCCCTGGTTCTATTCGTCCTGCACGCCCTGCGCGTTGTACTGCCGATGAACGCGATATACTTTGCGTAGTGAGCTCAGTGACACCGGTTTTTAAATTAAAGCTGGCTGCACGGCGCTTGCCGCTATCAACAACAATTCTAATACCTTCAATGGTTAAACTTGTTTCGGCAACATTGGTCGTTAATACTACTTTTCGCATCCCTTGAGGCGCAGGTGAAATTGCAGCTTGTTGATTAGCTTTATCTTGTTCGCCAAATAATGTGGCAACAATACAATCATTGGGCAAGTCGCTCAGCGCTTGCTGCACTCGCAGTATTTCACGCTGGCCGGGTAAAAATACCAGCGCACTGCCTGTTTGCTCATTGAGTGCTTGTTTTATTATTGGTGGAATAGCATCAAGCCAGCGGCTTTCATCTTTTATTGGGCAATATATTTCGTCAATGGGGTAACTTCGCCCGTTTGATTGAATTACTGGGCAATTAAAAAACCCAGTGTAGCGTTCGCTATCAAGGGTGGCCGACATCAACATAATGGTTAAATCTTCACGCAGTGCCGCTTGCGATTCTAAAGCAAAAGCCAGTGCGGTATCTGCTGCGATGGAACGCTCATGAAACTCATCAAAAATAAGTAAATCAACATCACTAAGCTCAGGATCATTTTGTAACATGCGCGTAAGCATGCCTTCGGTAACTATTTCAAGGCGAGTTTGTGTGCTGACTTTACTTTCACCTCGCACCCGTAAACCGACACTTTGCCCTAGCGTTTCGTTTTGGCAGTGCGCTAAATAGTTAGCAATATTTCTTGCTGCCAAGCGCTGCGGCTCTAACATGACGATGCGCTTATAATGCCCATCGCGCATAAGCTGTAATGGCAACCATGTTGATTTACCAGCACCAGGCGGCGCTTGCAGTAAGGTGATTGGGTTGGCTTTTAAAGCATCAATGAGTGAAGTATATATTTCTTGAACCGGCAGCACGCTATTTACCCTAAATTACTTTGCCGCCATTGTAGCAAAAATTAGCAGTTATTTATGCAGAGTACGACTATGTGCTTGGCTGATCATTTCGTCTAACGTTTTAGCCTCTTGCTGCTGCGCTTTATTTTGATCAGCACGATGCCTATTACTCACTATCCCTTCTATGCCTTTGGTGAAGCTCATTTGCTTAAAACAAGCTTGCTGCTGACGTAATTCATCTTGCTGTGAATCATCAATGCGCGCTTGTTGCTGCGTCGATAAGCCAGACAAAATACGCTTCATCCCTGATAAATTTTGTAAGCTCAGCGCCGAGCTCATTTGCTGGTTTTTATCCATACTGTTTATGTGCTGCTGAAGTTGCGATAAACGTTGCTGCTCTAGGTTACTTCTTTGTTGTAACTGAGTTTGCTCGGCCAGCATTTTATCTAATTTTTGTTGTTGTAATCCTAAAAATTTATTAAGCATTCAGTTTACCCATCACTGCATTTAATTGAGTTATTGACTGTGAAAAATCCACTTGTTCGTTCAACCCTTGGCATAGAAATGATTCGATTTGTGGATACAAATTTACCGCACTGTCGAGTTCCGGTTCTTTACCTGCCTGATACGCCCCTAAAGGAATAAGCTCATGCACTTGCATGTAGCGGCTATAAAGTTTTTTCAATTTATAACAAAAACTTAGCTGCTCATCACTTACTATATTTGGCATTACTCGGCTAATCGATGAACCAATATTAATGGCCGGATAGTGGCCCTTTTCTGCTAAGGTGCGATCCAATACTATATGGCCATCAAGAATTGCTCGGGCATTATCGGCTATTGGATCTTGTTGATCATCGCCTTCAGCTAATACTGTATAAATGGCGGTCATGCTGCCTTTGCTTTTTTCACTATTACCGGAACTCTCAACCAGCTGGGTTAATTTACTAAATACCGATGGCGGGTATCCTTTGGATGCAGGCAGCTCACCTACCGATAAGCCAATTTCTCGCTGTGCTTGCGCATAGCGGGTTAATGAGTCCATCAACAGCAATACATTTGAATTTTTATCTCTAAAATAAGCCGCCAATTTATGGCTAAGCTCGGCCGCTTTAATACGCAGTAAAGGGGAATCGTCTGCTGGGGATGCTATTACGATGGCTTTTTTTAAGCCTTCTTTACCTAGGCTTTGCTCAATAAAATCTTTTACTTCCCAACCACGCTCACCGACAAGGCTTACAATAACCACATCGGCAGAGGTAAAGCGGGTCATCATGCCAAGCAACTTACTTTTACCTACACCCGAACCTGCAAATAGCCCCAAACGCTGGCCTTTTCCCACACTAAATAAGCTATTAATAGCGCGAATACCCACATCTAACGGCTCGATAACGCCTTTGCGCTCCAGCGGCGTTAAAGAATAATCGTTACCCAATTTACTGGCGCTTTTTGTACTGTCTTGTTCAAGTGGGCCTAAGTTATCAATCGGCTGCATTTGCGCATCAAGCACACGCCCTAATAACTTTTCAGAAATAGCCACATGGCTGTTTTTTATAACTGGCCTAACGCGTCCACCTGAATATAAATTTTGAATTTTTTTTAGTGGCATTAAATAGGCTTCATCTTGATTAAAACCTACTACTTCAGCGTCATACCAGTGACCATCAACACTTTCTACTTGGTATTTTTCACCCATAGCAAATTGCCCACCGGTAGCGGTAAGCGTTAAACCATTAACTCGTGTTAAACGGCCATAGCTTTTAACTAATTCAGGCGGGGTTAGCGCTTTCAGCGCAGACTTTAAGCTGGTATGTAAAGGGTTAGTCATGCGGCTGTGCTTTTAAAATTTCAGGTATCACTTCATCCAGTAGGCTTTGTAATCGCTCTGAAAAAGAAAATCGATGTGTTTGTTGCTCTGCCACCAGTTCAACATCTCCACTGATCAGAGCTTCGTCAAAATAAACCGGCACTAAAAACTCAGCTAAACGTGCATCATCAAAACAGTGACGATCAGCCCCTGATAACATAACTTTTGTTACTACATCGCGATTGCTAAGCAAGGTAATGGCTTTTTCAATAAGCTGCGCGCGTATTTCGGGGCGTACTTTTAGCTCGCAGTCAATAACGTGCTCAGCCAAGGTACTTATCATTAAAGCAAGGTCTTGTTTAAACTCATCATTAAAGTTAAGTAGCTCATTATTAGCTTTATCAAATAAAGTGTTAAAACGTTCAATAAGCTGTGTTTTTTGCGCTTCAAGACGCTCAGAAACACGCAACTCTATTTGTTGCTCCATTTGTTGCTCTAATTCGCTTTGCTTATTGGCAGCCCCTTGCGCGAGCCCTTCTTCATAGCCCTGCTGTAAACCAACACGCTGAGCAGCATCTAAACGCTCTTGCAGCGTTTGATGTTGCTCATTTTTATTTAAAGTGGGAAACCTAAATGCTTGACTCATAGTTAGCCTGCAGTCTCTTCTTCAAATAAGCGATATTCAATATCACCTTGTTTACTCATGTCTCTAACTATCGACATAATTTCTTTTCTGGCGGCAATCACTTTGCTCAGTGGTTGCGCGCTTAAACCATCAATTTGCTGCTGGTAAACTTGCGCTAAACGTTTAGGTAGTGCACCTAAAACACGCGCTAAAAACTCGCTGTTTACACCCTTTAACGACATAGTCCATAACTCATCAGGAATGTCATTAAGCAACAAGGTTAGTGTCTCGTCTGTTTGCTTGATTAAGCCATCAAAGTCGTACATTTTCTCTTGTATTTCATCAGCTACGTTAGTGTTATGTTTTTTCATTAGTTCGATAATTTGGCTCTTATTACCGTTGTAACGATTCATAATTTCTACCGCTTTATCGACACCATTCACTTGTGCGCCTACTTGGCGGCCAACAAACTCAATACACGACTCAAGCGTTAAGCGCACATCATCAATAACGTGTTCGCTCACTTCACGAAGACTGGCAATTCGATATAGTAAATCATCATGCTTCGATTCTGGAAACAGTACAATAATGGCTGAGGCTTGCTCTGGGGGTAAAAAGGCCAAAAACAGCGCTTGCATTTGCACATGTTCCTGATCTAAAAAGCGTACAATAAGCTCTGGCGGTATCCACTCTAAACGACGTAAATCGTCATTCATTGCACCACCATAAATATCATCAAGCATAGTTTTGGCAAGCTTACGGCCGACAGCTTTATCAAGTGCTCGCTCTAAATACACACGCGACGCGCCATTGACGCCACTTTCATTGCGGTAGCAATCAAAAAATTCACTCAAGGTGCCTGCAACATCCTGTTGAGTAACGTTTGAAATTTTAGCCATGCGCTCAGAAATAGCCTGTACTTCACGGCGGCCTAATTTACGAATAACACTGGCGGCATTTTCCTCGCCCATACTTAGCAATAAAATAGCGGCGCGATCTAACGCCGGTAATTGTGAGCCTTTATCAAGCTTTTCTTGATTCAATTTCAACTCCTTGTTCTACCCAATATTTTATTACCGACGTGACACGCTCGGTTTCTTTATTAGCAAGTAACTGCATGTGCGCTATTTGTTCTTCAAAGTCATTGCCTATTTGCGGTAACGACATATTTTGATGCTCACTTACGCCCTCTTTGGCAGTTAAGTTTTCTATTTGCGATTTAGCATTAATGGCGTCATCAAGCGGACTGCTTTGTCTTTCTGTTGTAGAGGCTGATTTAACCTCATTATCAGCGGTTGCCATGGCGTTGTTTGCTTCGTTACTTTTACCTTTTATTAAGTGATTAACTAAAGGGCGCACACCAAATAAAATCAGCAATAAACTAATTAAAGTACCCACAATATAACGGGCATACTCTTTAAGCTCGGGCATTTGCCACCATTCAAGACCTTCACCTGGGGCTAGTATTTTTTGTTCTACAAAGGCAAAGCTAGTTATGTTGAATTGATCGCCGCGTGCGTCGTTAAACCCCGTGGCCTTTTTTACCATTTCACCTAATGAAGCCAGCTTTTCTTCGCTCCAGCCATCAGCTGTTCCAGCTACTTGCTCATTAATAAGTACCGATAAGCTCATGTTTTTAATGCGGCCTACTTCAAATTGGGTGTGAGTCACTGAGCGACCATTTTCAAACTGTCGTTTACTCTCATTTCGTTGTGAAGTTCGCTCGTTGTTTTCATCTTCAGCTTGTTCGTTAGGCACAGGTGGCTCATTAGCTAAAGAGCCCGGAATACCAGCCGCCAGCTGATCTAGGGTGCTATCAGATTTAATAAACTCTTGTGTTAATACATTTTGTGGGTCAACCATTTCGCGTGTTTCTTCAACCACACTAAAATCAACATCACTAGAAACCTGAATTCTAAAATTACCTTCACCCAAAATTGGCAACAACATAATAGAGGCGCGTTGCTCTATGTTGCGCTCAACTTTTTCAATAAAGGCGAGCTTTTTATCGGTTTCTTTGCCTACTGGAGTGGTATCAAATAAGTCGCCGCTGAGTAATTTACCACGCTGATCCACCACCGACACAGAACGAGAATCAAGCCCAGGCACACTGCCAATAATCAGTGCAATAATGGCTTCCACTTGCTCTGGTTTAAGTTCGTGTCCTGGCGCTAAATCAACCATCACAGACGCTGCGGTTTTTTGCTCAGTACGCCCTACAAATAAGCTGCGCTTAGGGACTGCCAAGTGCACGCGCGCATTGCGTATGCCTTGCATGTTAATAATGGTGCGTGCCAACTCACCTTCCAAGGCATGCTGGTATTGCATAGATTCGATAAATTGACTGGTGCCCATAGACACTTTGTCGCTAATATTCTCAATACCCTCAGGCATAGAGGCTTTTATTCCTCTCGCCGCCAGCGTGATTCGCGCATCAGCCAATTTTTCTTGGGGCACTAAAATATTACCGCTATCGGTATCTATGCGGAACGTGATTTGTTCTTTATCTAAAATTTCTAAAATATTGGCTTTATCGTAGCTTTCTTGATTACCGTAAAGCGGTACGTAGTTTTTAGCCGAGGTCCATAAAATAAGGACTATAGTAGCCGCTACTAATGTCGCTAGTAGAGCAATGGTCGCGACACTTCTATCACCTGAGTTGCCGAAGTTTAATTTGTTGGAGAGATTAACCACTCTTTCTTTTAGGTTGCTCTCATTTTGCTCAGGTACTTTTGCTAATTCTCCTTTCATATTAGCCTCTACAGTGACATGCGCATGACATCATCAATGCCATTGAGCACTTTATTGCGCATTTCCATCAGCATAGAAAAACTAAGCCCCGCTTTTTGACTGGCGATCATCGCGCCTACCACATCTTCACTTTCACCAGTATCAACGGCTTTAACCATTTCACCGGCAATATTTTGTTGGGCGTTGATAGAGCGAATAACATGCTTAAAGTCTTCACTAATATTTACATTTTGATTACTGATAGCAGCCGGCTCTATGCTCTCTGGACCTGCAATTTTTTGCATGTCCATCATTTTGCCCAGCATCATTTGTTGACTTTCAATTGGCGACATTCTTTTTTTCCTTCAAATTATGCAATTGCATCAATATCAATACCGCATTCACGCATAGCGGCAATTTTGTATCTTAATGCTCGGGTAGTTACGCCAAGCGCCTGTGCTGTTTGAGTACGATGACCTTTAAACCGACTCAATAAACTGTATATATAATCAAACTCCGCCTGCTTTTTATTCTCCTTTAACTGCGTGGCACAAAAAGCCGCCGCTGCAGGTGAACATTGCGGTAAATTTAAATCTTCAACCTGAATTTCAACACCTCTGGCCATCACTAATGCACGTTGAATCACGTTTTCAATTTCTCGTACATTGCCCGGCCAGTTGTAACAAAGCATCACATCTTCTGCTTGTTTACTAATATGGAACTCAGAGTTGCCGTATTTTTTGATAAAGTGGTAAGCCAATGGAATGATGTCATCAACACGATCCCGAAGTGCAGGCCAACTAAGCGGTAATACATCTAAACGGTAAAATAAGTCTTCACGAAAAGCGCCTTGCTCAACTTGTTCACGCAATATGCGGTTAGAGGCGGCAATAATGCGTATATCTAATTTTATTTTTTGATGACTGCCGAGTCTTTCAACTTCTCGCTCTTGTAATACGCGCAGTAATTTAGCTTGTAAATCCAATGGCAGCTCAGTAATTTCATCCAGTAAAATAGTACCGCCATTGGCCAGCTCAAATTTACCTGGCTGAGCATTTACCGCACCGGTGAATGCCCCCTTATTAAATCCAAATAACATGGCTTCAAGCATATTTTCAGGAATAGCGGCACAGTTAACCGCAATAAATAGCTTATCTTTACGGTCTGAGGATTTATGAATAAAGTGCGCTAACTTCTCTTTACCTGTTCCCGATTCGCCGGTAATTAACACCCCTGCCGATGTTTGGGCAGCTCGATTAGCTAAACGCAGTACTTGTTGTGACTTAGTTGAAACAGCGATTAAATCTTCAAACCCATGCTTCATTGAATCAGTGTTTCTGATTGTTTTTTTAAGCTGCTCAGCAAAGAAAGGTTTTAATAAGTAATCAACAGCGCCACCGTTATTAATAGTTTTTGAAGCAATTTCACTTTGTGAAGAATCGACTAACGTCACAATTTGCGAAGTGGGGCATGTTTTACGCAGTAATTTTACTAATTCAACCAGTTCGAGTTGTTGTGTATCTGCATCAACAAACACAAGCTCTGGCTTACTTATAAGGCAGTGGCTAACCGCATCGCTGATGGAGTTTGTATGCAGAAACTTAAAATTTTCGGCAAATACAACTTGCTGAATCTCAGGCGTTGGCTGCTGCTCACTGATCCATAAAAGGTATCTTTGACTCATATTTTTCCTTTGCAGTGCAATTAACTTGAGTGTCGGAAAAGACGAACTAAAACACGGCGATTAGACGATGCGCCCTGCTCCGAGTTTTTTATAATGGGATAGCGTTGACCATGCGCTCTTACTTCTAACATGTCTTTGGGTAAGCCAAATTCAATGAGTCTGGCAGCTACGTCATCTGCTCTTTCTTTTGAAAGCAACCGATTTGACAGCGGCGAGCCCGTATTATCTGTGTGGCCATCAACTAGCACTTTACTTACGCGACTGTCTAAAGAAATGTAACGCACTAAATCTTTTAAAAATTTAAGATCTTTAGCCGTTGTTACTGTGCGCTGCCCACTGGCAAACTGTAATTGATGATCGCGTGCTTGCTCCCAAGAAAGCGGTGATAAATTAGCTAAACACTGTTGATAATCGGCAACTATTTCATCGCTATGGGTATTAGTAAAGGTCAGGCGAAGTTGTTCATCACCAAAGCTTACTAGCGTGTCTAACCAACCGCCTTGTTTAATCACACGAAGTAATGCGGTCATATCGGCAGAAAATTGCACCTTGTTATCTTCGACATTAGAGGATACAAAGTTCACGGCAGTAAGAATGGTATCTGCAGATTGCCAATCTGCTTTACGAGATAAAACGTGTAAACCTACTATTGGTTTATCTTGTAAAAGCCAAGTAAATTCTAATTGTTGAGTTTTTGCTGGGAGGGTTTTTACTTCAAGTAACGCATAATTATCAAAGCGCTGTTTGAGTGAACACGCAAACGGGTTACTACTTACTGACCAAATAGAGCTTTCGTAGTTTTGCACCAGGTTTTGCTCTGATGTGTGTCCCTGCGAGGACATAAACACAGCACAGGGCAATGCAAATTTAATCAGCTGAGTTAATCTATTCATGTATATTCCGTATAAAGTTAAATAGAACAATTAAGTTTTTTAAATCAATAGCGAAATACAACAAATACAAACACAGTATTAATGAATATCACTAAGTTAATGTAACCCCACGATCGTAGCGATAGCCTTAGACTGGGAGCTTTGCGTCCTATGCTTTCGCATAGTTTGCCATTTAATTTACTTAAGCATTATTTTAAACCAACATAAAAACTAGTAACTATGTACAATAAAAACAACAGACTATAGTTAAATATCATTAAATGCAAATATTACTATATAAAATTCATAGCCAGTTCATTTTATGCTCATTTTACAGTCATTCATCCCAACGAACCGAGTATATCTACCCGAATGGTATCTGGAATTTCATTATAAGAAAGAACAACTAAGCTACCCTTAGTAAAGGTTTTTGCGTAACGAGCTAATAGCGGCCGAAGCTGCGGCACCACAATTAATGTAGGCGTTACCCCTCTTGATTTCATGTCTTCGACTATCATCGGCATTGTGCGTTGAAATTGCCCTAGTAAATTAGGGTCTACCGCAAAACTATCTAGTACAACTTTGCCAGCCTGCATAGCTTGATCAAGTGAGCTTTGTAAGGTGCTTTCTAGTTTTTCATCTAAGCTGTAGGCACTGAGTTCATCACGATTACCCATCACCTGTTTTACCAATACTTTTTGCAGTGCGCAGCGTACGTCTGAAACCAGTAAAATCGGATCTTTAGTTACCTCAACACTGTCTATTAATGTGCCGGCGATAGTGACTATGTCTTTAATACTTATGTGTTCTTTTAGTAGTAAACGAATCACTTTTAGCTGTAAATTAGTCGGTAATGCTTTTTCGAAGGTTTCGGCTAAGCTAGGTGAGATTTCTTTTAGTCGCTCATTAAGCTTTTGTACGTCTTCATAACTAAATAACTCATCTAAATGTTCTTTGATCACTTTGCCGGTATGAGTAGCAATAATGGTGCCTAAATCAACCACTGAGTAACCCATATTCAATGCTTGGGTTTTACTGTCATCTTTTATCCAAACAGCCTCAAGCCCATAAGCAGGATCAGTGGTTAATTCACCATCTAAGCTGCCGTATACATCACCGGTGTTTAACGCGAGTAATTCTTTGGCGTTTACATTAGCACTTGCAACAGGCACACCGGCTAAGTTTACTTTGTATTCTTGTGGGTTTAATTTTAGGTTATCTTTTATTCTGATCTCCGGTAATAAAAACCCAAGTTGCTCAGAGAGATTTTTACGCACACCTCTTAAGGTTTTTACCAGCTCTTCCCCTTTATCTTTATCGGCTAAATAAACCAAACGAAAGCCAAGCTCAACCGACAACTTATCAACATGAGAAATATCTCCCCATTCTAAGTTAGCCTGTTGCTCACTTAAAATAGTGTCGGTCATTTGTTCGGCTTCAATTAAAGAGTTATCGGGGAGAGAGCGCTGTAATCGCCAAGCAACATAAAATAATGGCGCGGCAAACCCTAAAAAGGCGACAGTGGGCATCCCAGGCACAATACCAAGCGTAACCATAATCAAAGCAGCAGTAAAAATAACACGTGGAGAGGCAAGTAACTGCTTACCTACAGCTTCACTTACATCGCCTTCATCGTTCATACGCGTAACAATAATTGCAGCAGCAACCGCGAGTAATAACGAAGGAATTTGCGCAACTAAGCCATCACCTATGGTTAACAGTGCAAAACGCTGAAACGCTTCGGCTAAGCTTAAACCATGTTGAAAAGCACCTATTGAAACACCGCCCAACAGGTTGATCACTAATATAATTAAGCCAGCTATAGCATCACCGCGTACAAACTTAGATGCACCATCCATAGAGCCATAAAAATCGGCTTCTTGGGCTATAGTACTGCGTCGCTCTTTTGCTTGCTCAGGGCCAATTAATCCGGCATTTAAATCCGCGTCAATTGCCATTTGTTTACCGGGCATGGCGTCTAGAGTAAAGCGTGCAGCCACCTCAGAAATACGCTCACCGCCTTTGGTAATAACCACAAAGTTAATCACCATTAAAATAACAAACACCACAATACCAACGACGTAGTTACCGCCTATAACCACTTCACCAAACGCTTGAATAACGCGACCTGCCACATCTGAGCCTTCATGGCCATGCAGTAATACCACACGTGTTGAAGCAATGTTTAGGGTTAAACGCATCAAGGTGGCGACTAACAAAATAGTCGGAAATACAGAAAAATCGAGCGGCTTTTTAGTAGACACAGCGACTAACAATACAATCACCGACAATACAATGTTAAAGGTAAACAATGCATCTAATAGCCATCCTGGTAATGGCAAAATAACCATCGACAAAACAGCTAACAGCAAAATAGGAATAGCGGTATAAGGTTGAGTAAAACTGCGCCAGTTCAAATTATAACTCCAACATCTAAGGTTTCTGTAAGTTTTTAGGGATTGTTAATTCAGGCAATGCTGCGGGTGCTTGCCCACGTCCTTGCTTATATGCTTTTAGTTGCAATACATAGGTCAGTACATAGGCAACGGCGCTGTATAGGCCGTTGGGCACTTCTTGGTCGACCCGGGTCGAAAAATAAATAGCCCGTGCTAATGCAGGGATTTCTATTATTTCTTTGTTATTCATACGGGCCACTTCGCGAATTCTCAGCGCCATTTCATCTACGCCTTTAGCAACAACATAAGGGGCTTTAGCCGCTTCTTCACTGTATTTTATTGCCACAGCATAATGAGTAGGATTGGTCACTATCACATCGGCAGTGGGTACACGCTCTTCAATTTTTCTATTCGATTGCTGATATTGTATTTGCCTAATTTTATTTTTTATCTCAGGGCTACCGTCTGAAGATTTACGCTCTTCTTTTACTTCTTGGTGGGTCATTTTTATTTTATCGGCAATCTGTTTTTGCTGAAAAGGCACATCAATAACTGCAATAAAAAGTAGTAAAGTTACGGTGATCATTAACGATAAAAATAACAACTCAATGCCTTGGCCTATCGCCACTTTTATATCTAAGTTTTGTAACATCATCAGCTGCATCCACAGCTTAGTTAAAAAGGTATATAAGCAAATCGCCAGTAAGGTTATTTTTAGTATTGATTTAAGTAGCTCAACTAACGACTGTTTACCAAACATTTTGCCTAACCCGGTTAGTGGGTTGAGCTTGCTCATTTTTAGCGCCACGAGTTTTTTTGAAAACACAAACCCGCCAGGTAAACACCCAGTGATCCACATTGCGCAAAAGCTTAATAATAAAAACGGCGTAAGGGTTGATAGCATATTCATAATGGCGTCGCCCAACGCGATGGGCATCATTTTTTTATTATTTATAATCGTATGATCCAGCACCATAGTGCTGTTCATTAAGTTAACAAATAAGCTGTAAAATAAATTGGCAAACCACAATAGCCCAGCAATACTAACCATGAGTAAAATAGCGGTATTGAGCTCTTTTGAGCGCGCGACTTGGCCGTCTTCTTTGGCTTTTTTTAGCCGTTTCTCTGTGGGTTGTTCTGTTTTTTCTTGCGAGCTATTTTCAGACATACCGCTACCTCATCGCCTGTGCAAAGGTTGTTAGCACATGATACGTTAGCCTTGAAAACGCACTTCCTGTGTACTCTAAGGTCATAAATACGCAGAAAAACCCCATCAATAGCGACATAGGGAAACCCAATACAAAAATATTTAATGACGGCGCCGCCCTACTTGCTACACCAAAGGTTAAGTTAACCAATAACATGGCGACTATCCCTGGTAGCGACAGCAATAAAGCAGAGGAAAACATCCACGCAAACAACATAATAATCGCCTGAATATCAAACTCATAAATACTGCGACCAATCGGAAAGCTATGAAAGCTCTCTACCATAACTTGTAGAGTTATTAAGTGACCATCTGCGGCAAAAAACAGTAATGCACACATAATCCAAAATAACTGTCCCAATAATGCCACTTGGTTTCCACTGCCGGGGTCCATAACTAGCGCCATTGATAAACCCATTTGCATGGATAAGATCAGCCCTATCATTGCCATTACTTCAAACAAAATACGCAGCGATAACCCCATCATTACCCCAAAAATAATTTGTTCGAAGGTTAAGATGGCGGCATCTAAAGAAAACAAGTCAATAGCAGGTGCAAGTGGTAACTGCGGAGCAACTAAAAAAGCCAACATCATAGACACTAAAATACGAGAGCGCGGCGTTACCGCCGGATTGTCAAATACCGGCATAGACCATAAAAGTGCAGAAAAACGTACAAATGGCCACCAAAGCGTGCCCATCCAGCTGACTAAGTCAGTAGACGTTAAAGCAAGTAATGAGCTCAACCAAATACTCCAGGTAACATAAATTTGAGCTTATCAAACCAATCAATCAAAATTTGTAGCATCCAATGCCCCGCAAACACCACCATTAATAAGGTTAATAGCATACGTGGTAAGAACGTTAGGGTTTGCTCTTGAATAGAGGTCGCACCTTGAATAATGGCCACCACAATACCTAGTATTAAACCCGGCACAATTAAGACTAAAATCAGTTTTATGATGGTGTAAACCGCGCTTGAAATAAGCTCTACCGACATTTCTGGGGTCATGGTGACATTCCAAATGTTGCTGCCAGCGTACCTGCTATCATTGACCAGCCATCGGCAAGTACAAACACCATGAGTTTGAACGGTAAGCTAATGATCAGCGGTGATAGCATCATCATACCCATAGACATCAGCACACTACTGACAACTAAATCTATAATTAAAAAAGGAATAAACAACATAAAGCCAATTTGAAAAGCGGTAGTAAGCTCACTTAGTACAAAGGCAGGCATTAATACTTCAAATGGAATCTCTTGCGCGGTGAGTGTAGTTGGCTCATTGGCAATTAATAACACTTGGCGTAATTCACTTTCGCGAGTTTGTCTAAGCATAAAAGCACGCAAAGGTTTTTCTGCAGTGAGTAAAGCTTCCTCTAATCCTATGGTTTGCTGCTGAAAAGGCGTATACGCGTTTTGATAAATATCTTGCCAAACCGGTCGCATAATCAACATGGTGAGCATCAGTGAGATGCCAATCAAAATTTTATTCGGCGGGCTTTGTTGTAACCCCATAGCTTGGCGCAAAATCGCCAATACAATGATGATTCTGGTAAACGACGTTAAAACCATCAGTAGCGCAGGCAATAAACTCAATACCGTCATTAATAAGAGTATTTGCAGTTTAACGCTGTAGTCTTGTCCGTCGGCCGTATCTTTTAGAGAAAACAGCGTAAGTTCTTCTGCATGTAGCCAGCTTGGTAAAAACAACATGATTAACAGTAGGCTAACTTTAAAAATTACGCGTTTATTCATTTGTTTACTGATCCTTTGCGGTATCTGTTTGAGCAAATTTCAAACCATACTGCCCTTCAACCATTACCACTTCTGCTTTAGCAAAAAATACCCCATTCACTTTTACATCAAGCGCTTCACCAGCTACTTTGTCTAGCTTAAGCACGTCGCCTTCTTTGGCTTGGCTAAGCTCGCCTAAGGTAATTTCAGTACTTGCTACTTCAAGAGTAACGAGTAAAGGAACATCTTGAAAAAATGACATATTTCCTTCGTTAGTTTTATCAGCAGATTTATCATCAAATCCATCAAAAGCATCAAGCTCTAAGCCCGCTAAGGCGCTATCAAGGTTCTCGTTCATAATTTAGTTACTCGTTGTATTATTTGATAATTGTGTAATTTGAAATGCTAAGCCAGTCTCTTGCTCAACGACTTGGCCTTTAAATATTTGTTTATGGCCTAGGTTAAATAGTGCAGCTTCATTAAGTTCAATTGGTAATACACCGCCGGCCACACAAGCTTTTAATTGCTTTAAAGTGACTTTTTTCTTCGCCATTTCAATCTGACCTTGCACCGCAAACTGTGCCCACATATCAGTATTGAGAGTGTCACTATTTGCAGAATCTTGCTCGCTATCAGCTGCGCAAAAAAAGCTAATTGGCAGCCATAAAAACCAACTTATTACTTGGTTTTCTAATATAAACCGCACTTTAAAGGCTAAATATTGTAATGCTTCAGGTAAGGCATGAGACTTTTGTATCTCACCTAATAACGCTGAGCGTTCTTTAAATAATAAGCCTTGAATGCCCTGCACTTGGCGCTGTAGTAAACGACCACAAATACGGCTTTCTGTTGAGCTTAATTCGTTATTCACCTCATCAGAGACTTGCTCTGTGCTGTTCACATTATTAAATTGCCCACCTAAGCATAAATCAGCTGTTTTATATGCACTTTGATAATCAAGCGCTAAATAGGCCTCACCTTGAGTAGGGGCAAATAAAGGGCAGGCAAGAAATATCCTTGAGGATTCTTTAAACCAACTGCTAATAACCGAATGCGAACAAGGCGAAATTTCTACATCAAAACGGCTGTCGTTAAATAATTGGGCTAGCTCTAACTCCAAAGTTTTACGAATATTAACGTTTATATGCGCTGCTTTTTGTTGTGCTTGTTCATATGCTCTTTGCTCAAGCGTGAGTGCAAATGGCGTAATATGCTCAGAATCTTTCGCTTTAATTAACTTTGTTTTAGCGTTTAACGTTTTACTCATACCACTGTTTTTCCTGATTCATTTATATTCAGCTTATGTTCGTTTTTTTGCTTTTTTCAATTGGGCTTGTAGCTGTAAACGATTAACTATATCGCTGCGTAAGCGCTCATTTTTGCTTATCCACTCAACCCCTAAAAACATTAATTTTTCACTCACTGCACGGCGATACATCACTTTGCCAGCCAATCGATTGGTTTTATCAAACACCACAATAACTTTATTGGGGATCGTCTTTTCAGCAGGTACTAATAACCCCACACCGCCCACGCTAATATCTTTTGCCACACCATGGCATAGTGAAATATCAATAAAACAACGGCGTAATAACTGCACGCCTACTCCGCCAAGCTGAACTGACTCAGGCTCGTAATTATCTTTAAGGTTTAAGTTCCATCTTTTGTAACTTCGTTTAGTGTCTGGTTGGTTACTCATAATTCTCTTCAAGACGTAGCACGGGTTTGTTAGCCGTTGCCGCACCAGCCGCTTTTTTTATCGGATTGTTAATGTTGCTATCATCAAATAATTGGTTAAATTTATCCTGCGCATCTTTAGTTAAGATCAGCAGTTCAACACGTCTGTTTTCGCTGGCTTTCTTATTTTCTTTATTAATTGGCCGATTTGATGAAAACGCATTTACTTGAAGCACCTGACTTGATGGCATTCCGCCCATAGTCATTACTTTTCTTGCTTGCTGCGCTCTATCGCCAGAAATGTCCCAATTACGAGAGCTGCCATCAACAAATAAGCTGGCATCGCTGTGCCCAGAAATAATGATTTTGTTGTTAATGTCTTTAACTAAGCCGCCAAGGTATAGAAACAGATCTTCAAAAAATGGGGTCATTTGCGACTTTGAGCGTTCAAACATTTGATGATGCTTGTCGTCTCTAATGATCACTCTGAGCCCCAAGGGCACTTCTTCAACTAGTAAGTTATTTTTTAGTAACTCTTCTTTACTGAGTTCATCAATACTTTCCAGTAATAAGCTCAGCTCAGATGAAGCTTCAAATTGGCTATCAATCGCTGAATTTAACTTCTCGCCTTGCCCAGCTTTAGGCTCAACGGTGCCATCGGGCACTTGTAATACTTCACTCATTCCAGGTTTTGGAGAGTCCGGAGGCGTAATTCCCGACTCTAAGTGCTTAATTACAGAAGGAGATCCACCTAAATCAACGGGGAATGGGCTGTTTTGAGGATCAAAAATAGCGGGGCCACCATCAAAAATTGAGTGAGTTCGCATATAGTGTGCTATTTCTTCACGCTCAGATTCATTGGTGATCGCCATGATCCACATCACCATAAAAAACGCCATCATCGCCAAAGTAAAATCGGCAAAGGCAACCTTCCAAGCACCACCATGAGGCTTTTCGGTTGCTCTTCTTCGAGAGCGTTTGATGACGATTTCTTGATTTTTGTTTTCCATCATTAAGCCGCCTTGTTAGTGATCCACTCTTCCATGGTGGTAAAAGTCGGTTTAATTTCTTCATTAATTAATTTTCGGCCTGAATCAGTCGCCACAATAGGCACATGCCCTTTAGCATGCGCCACTAACATGGCACGCACACATTCAAACATTGCCACTTGTTTTTTTACATACTGCTCCATTGCTGAGGCAAGTGGTGCAATTAAACAGTAACAAGCAAAAATACCAATAAAAGTACCCACCAACGCCGCGGCTACATGGTAGCCAATTTCACTTAAAGGCCCATCAAGATGCTGCATGGTAATAATAATGCCGCCAACCGCTGCTAAAATACCAAAACCTGGCATAGCTTCAGCTATATTGGCCAGTGAATGAGAAGGTTTAAGACGTTGCTCTTCAATGGTATAAATCTCTTGCTCTAACATGGCATCAAAGTCATGAGAGTTTATTTTTCCCATACTAAATAAACGTAAGTTATCGCAAATAAAAGTAACTAGCTGTGGGAACTCATACACTTTAGGGTAGGCAAGAAAAATAGAACTGGTTTCTGGGTTTTCAACATGCTCATCTAATCCTTTAATGCCTTTCACTCTGGCTAAGTCTAATAAAGAGTAAATAACGAGTAGTAAGTCATGGTACAGCTCAGACGTATCGGTTCCTTTACCACTAATAAATTGATACTTTAATTGCGATAGCATTTCTGTCAGTACATACTTTGAATTACCCACAATTAGCGCCCCTAAGCCTGCGCCAAAAATAATTAAAAACTCGTATGGCTGCCACATAGTGGCAATGTTGCCGCCCGCAAACGCAAAACCACCTAATACTGTTGCAAGTACTACTATTAACCCTATAACTCTTTGCATTCTTTATTCCTTAGGTATTAGATTTTTTGAAGCGCTTGTGTGAGCGCTTCAAGTGCTTGTTTATGAAGTTGGCAAACACGTGCCTCGGTTAAATCGAGCGTTAACGCTATTTCTTTCATATTCATTTCGTGCATGTAATATAATTGCAAGAGCAGCTTTTCTCGGGTATTCAGTTTGCTCATCGCCACTTTTAGCATGGCTGCTGTCTCTTCTTTGTCGTGTGTATGTGCAGAGGTAAGCGCTAAATTAGGGTTAGCTTCCAATAGCGCTTCAAGGCTATCAAATGCTTCGGCTTGCTCACTGTAATGCAGTTGAATAAGCTCTTTATGGTTAATTCCTAACGCCTCACACATTTCGGTGTCTGTTGCATCACGACCGAGCTTTTTTTGCAGTGAACGGCTCATATCACGAAGCTGATGAGACTGCTGCCTTAACTGTCGTGGGCGCCAATCGACACGCCTAAACTCATCTAACATAGCACCGCGAATACGCTTAAACGCAAATGCAGCAAACTTCTCATCTAAATCCCGACCATAGCGACGAATAGACGACAACAGCGCAATAATGCCTATTTGATAAATATCATCATTATCGACAATAACACCCACTTGAGTGCGCATGTGCGCAGCCGCTCTATTCACCAAAAAAGAGTACTGCGATAATAGTTGCGTCTCTTTTTGTGGCGTTAAGGTGACTGGTGGTTCTGTTATTAACTCGCCCCACTCTTCTTGCAGCATCATAGCGATGGCCTATTGAATGAAGACGTTCGTAACAAGTACGTTATCCAATCGAACCGATACCGTATTAGCTAACACTAAATTAAACTGCTCTAATAAGTTTTTTTGTACAGCATCTATATCTTTAAAAGCGGCTTTTGCTTGGCTATGACTCATATTGGCAAACTGTTTTACCAGTACATTTCTTACAAGCGGCTCCATCGCCTCTGTGCCTGTGTTGTATACAGATGGTGAAGTAACAAGTACCAAGTCGAGTACTAAATAGCGGGCAATTGAGTCCTCTGATACGCTTATAATAAAGCGCTCCATTTCGTGGTATTCAACTTTTGTTATATCTGCTTGCGGACCTTCTTTTGATGAGTCACTGTCGTTAAAAAACTGTCCCGCAAAAAAGGCAGCCGCAATAAGTGCAATTACAGTTAAGGCTATTATTATTTTTTTCACTTTTATCTCTCTTAATCCAAGGTAGTTATACTAATAAATCCAACCAATCTAATGGCGATTTAGGCGTGCGAATGCTGTTGTCATCATCAATTGAAGGCATCTCAGTATGATTATTTGCAATGCCGCTATTGTCGCTTTGCTGTTGAGGTTGCTGCTGTTTATCACTCAAATTAACATCCACTGTACTGTTTGAGTTTTGCGACAAAGACTGACGTAACTGCTCTAAAGTTTGCGCTATGGCATCTCTAACCTGCGCATTACTCGTAGTTAAACTGACTGAGGTTTTATCCCCTTCGATATTGATAGATATTTCAATACTGCCTAGGTTTGGAGGATCTAATCTAATTTGCGCGCGCTGAAGTTGCTGGCCTATTTGCAGCTTTACCTTGTCGCCAAGTACATGCAATAAGCGCTGCCCCCATTCACTGGGAGCCTCTTTTAATTTCTCTTTTTGCCATTCAAAGCTCTCTGTCGCAGGTGCGGCAGATGAAAAAGCATTCACTAATGCTGATTTTTGATTGCTGCCTTCACGAGATTCAACGTTGAGAAGTTTCGATTGCGTGTTTTGTGTCAGTGCAGCAAGCTCGAGCTTACTGAGCCCAATACTCGGTTGTGCAGCTAGTTGCTCATTGGTTGGGCTACTTGATTGCGCGTGTCCATAAGTATTCAACACTACCGAAGGTTGATTTAATCGATTCAAAAGCGCTTGCGAATACAATGTTTGTGGTGCTTTGGCTAAATCGAGTGTATTTAATTCTTTATTAACGGGTGTATTCGCTGGCGTTACATTTATAGCTGCAGCAGGCACAGTTAAAACATCACTATGCACTGTCATATTTTGTACAGACGCAGTTTTAGCTGACTCTTGAGTTATAATGCCTTCTTCGTGCAGAGTCTCTAAAGGCTTACTCTTTAACTGCTCATCAATAACAAGTTGTGCTGGTGGTGTTTCCACTGCTGCAGTGCCGTTATCAAGAGCAAGGTTACTATTTGAGTTGAGTAAATTTGTGACAGGCGCGTTTATTTTATTGCTATCAAGATTATAATTTGCAGTGTTTAAAAAGTACGGATTTATTATTTCTTGTGTTTCTGCACTGGCATCTTCTTGCGCTAGTTGTTCTGAACTTTCTTGAGGTTGTTCACCTTGCACATTTTGCTGTTTTGTTTGCTGTTGCTTTGAAGAAAGCGTAAACGGCTCAAGCTCGCTCTGTAGTTCTTGCGCATCTGCAGGTGTACTACTTTTTAATATGGTTGGTTTATTAGTGGCACTGCCAAAGTCAGTCTTTGTCGCCATAGTATTTGCTTGGATACTCATAGTGACTGTCCTTGTTGTACTTTTTTATACGCAATTAAACCTTCTTTATCTTCCTGGTGGCGCTGCATTTGTACTTTAATAGCCGCTTGTTTTTGGCTCACTAGGTCGATTAAGTCAACGTAACGTGCTTTTAAGTTATTTTGTTCAGCCTTCATTGAACTAAAGCAAGGCATATTTTGCAGCTCATTATAAAATGCAAGCAGCTGCTTATCGGCTGATTTAACCTCATACCAATTACTCTCATGGATAGCATCTTCCATGGTGCTAAGTAATTGTTCCATTTTTTGCGCTGCGTATTTTTGAGAGTGTTCCATTAGCAATACTAAATTCATTATAAGTTCATGTTTCATTTAGCAATAAACAAGCCAACTTTAAGGCGCTGTTTTATAACAAAAAATAAAATAAAAACCCAAAAAGCGGAAGCGGAACTTCCACATCGGAAGGAAGTGATATGTTATTAATAATGAATTGAATAATTATTTAGGCAGTGGGGGGAGATATAAAAAAGCCGTGTTAAAAATGAAAAAACCAGCTATTGGTAGCTGGTTTAGATTTGTTTATTGTGTACCTAAGCCTTGCCACCCTTCTTGCAAGTTGGTCATCACTACACGGGTGGAGTCAATATAGTTCAAGTCATTTTTTATACTGGCTTGCAATAATGCTTGCCCACAATGCTGATAAAGGTTTTGCATGTTTTGCGCTACTTCACCGCCTTTTTCAAGATCTAATGAGGCCTCAAGCCCGCCTAAAATGCGCATTAGTTTTTCGATGCTTTCGGCTTTTTTATCGTATCTTTTTTGTTTTATGTGGCCTGTGACTTTTTCAAGCTCATCTGAAAAACCATCAAATAACATCAATACTAATTTATGAATATCGGCACTGGCCGCTTTTGCATCTACTGATGTACTTTTATAGGCTGAAAAGCCATCATTTAAATCTAACATCTATGTTTAGCTCCCAAATTGACCCATTGTAGATTCTAATTGTGCAATAGTCTGTTGCATTTGTGTAAACTGCGACAAATAGCGTTGGTACACTTGCTCCATAGACACTTCATGATCTTTTTGTTGCCTATTGACTATATTTAAGCTCGCTTGCAATGACTGCTTTTTATTCGTCATCAAACCATAGCTTTTAGTGAAAGGCTCAACGCGGGTTTCTAGCTTAGACAATAAACCGTTTTCACCTGTGAGCATGCTGGTTAACTGCTCAGGATTAGTAGCCATAGCTTCTTCAAGTTTTTTATTATCTATTTTTAAGTTACCGCTACGATCAAATTCAATACCCACAGAGAACAAGGTTTTACCTTCAAACGTACCCTGAAAATCGTTGCGTAAAGAGCGAGCAAGGCCGGCAGCCATATTATCTCGTTTTAAGTACTGGTTACTGGTAATGCCATTGGTGAGCGAATTAAATTTATCCACAAAACTTTGAATGTTTTCTTTAGAGCTTTCTTGATCTTGGGTAATTGATATATGAATTGGCTGATCGCCCAGCGACTGCGCCTGCGTTAAATCAATCGTTACACCATCAATAACCGTATCGAGTTTATTACTGCTTGAAGTGATTGTAAGTGCTGAGTTAGCCCCTAGTTTGACAATCGCATCTTGCGCTAAGGTTAAATCTTGTTTGTTTGTTATAGCATTGGTGATATCACTGCCATTGGCATCCGTACCTTCAGTAAAGCTCACCCCCACCTGATTAGCAGCACCCGACTCAGCACTGGTTAAAGTTAAAAAGGTTTCTGTGCCAGAGCGCACAACAGAGGCTTTAACACCGCTATTATCAACATGTGAGTTGATGGCATTAGCAACATCAGTTAATGATGCATCGGCGCCAAGGCTTGCAAAGTCAACACTAAACGCACTGCCTGCCAAATCAATACTCAACTCACCATCCGTGGTTAAAGCTTTAGCCGGATCAAAACTCAATGCCACTTGGTGTGCTTGTGCTAATTGCTCGACAAATACATCGTACTCACCGCTGGCTGCTGTGCCGCTTGCTGTTACTGCTAATGCGGATGAATTGCTCACCGTAGCGGTGTTAGCAAACAAGCTACTGGTATCTTTAAGATTGGTTTGTAAGTCATCAAAAAAGTTTGATAAATTACTTTTCAGGCTATCAAACGCCTTAATTTGATTGCTAAAAAGGCTACTTTTAGTACTTAATTGCTGATCTTTAGCGCTACGCTCAATTTGTGTATATTGTGAGGCTAATTGCCCAGGATTGATTCCTATTGCAGAGCTCATTTTAATCTCCAAGCATTTTAGTTATAAGCAAAAAAATCTAAAGTAAATATTTTTACTTATGACTATAAACAATAATAGCTACACCTTAGGTGTAGCTATGCATACTTAATTGATTAATCACTATTAACGAAGTAGTGAACCAATCATTTGTGTTGTGCTGTTAGCTGTGCTCAGTACCGAGATACCAGAGTTCATTAGCAATTGTTGCTTAGTCATGTTTGATGTTTCAGCAGCAAAATCAGCGTCCATTAACGTACCTACAGCAGCTTGAGTGTTTTGCTTCATGTTAGATACGTTAGTCATTGTATGGTCAAGACGGTTCATTGATGCACCAAGCGTTGAACGTGCAGTACCAATTTCGCCAACTAAAGTATCAACAAACGCAATCTGCGCTTGTGCTGTTGCAACGTCAGTAAATGCAGCAGCAGAACCAATGGCTGTTGTTACAGCACCTAACTGAGTAGAAATATCAACATTAAGGGTTTCTGCTGCACTTGAACCTACTTGGAAGTTAACCGCACCTGCACCAAACTTACCAGTAGCTGCTAAAAGTTTAGTTCCATCACCAAACGATGTGTTGTCCATGATGTTTGTAAGCTCAGTAGCTAGTGCTGTGTATTCTGCACTTTGTGCAGCCCATTCTTTTGCACCGTTTGTATCACTTGAACCTTGAGTAGCAAGTTCTTTCATGCGGTAAGCAATGTTAGTCATTTCATCAAACGCGCCTTCAGCAGTTTGCATCATAGACATAGCATTGTTACCGTTATATAAACCAGCGTCTTGACCACGTACCTGTGCGTTTAAGCGTGAAGCGATTTGTAGACCAGCCGCGTCATCTTTAGCAGAGTTAATTTTAAAACCAGAACCTAAACGCTCAAGTGCTGTAGACAAATCGTTGTTGCTACGACCAAGTTGGTTTTGGATTGACATTGAAGCCATGTTTGATTGAATTGATAAAGCCATGTTTATTTCCTCTTTGAATTAATAGCTAAAGTAATTAGTGAACCTAAATCACCTTCTAATAACTAAGAGCGACCATATTTTTAATTACCTAAACTTTTTTCTAATTATTTTTTATATTTTTTTAAGCAATGTATTCAAAGCGGGTAAAATAGGCATTTTCGCTAGCTAAAAGCAGATAAGAGGAATAATAGAAATAAAAAAGATGCAGCAATACTAGCTTGCTGCATTAAAAAATTAAGTGAGTGAGTATTGCACCATATTACGGGTAATGTTTGCCTGCGACATAATCGCAGCTACACTATTTACCCCAGGGTTTTGCATATGCTGTTTAACCCCTAGACTTAAAGCAAGTAGTTCATCAGTGTTAGCTAATGAACTAGCAGAGTCAAGCTGCTCTAGTTGGCTTTGTAATTGTTGTTTTTGTGCCTGAATTTTTATTAAATTCGCTTTTAAATGGCGCTGCGCACTTTGGATTTGCTCTCGGTGCTGAGCAATAGTGGCATTTTTATCGGCTATTTTAGCAAGTTCATTCAGAGGGTTATCTAAATCATTGAGCTGCAAAGAAATCGGGTTTCCTGCAGCAATTCGTACACCTTGACCACTCATCACCCAAGGCTCTAAAAGTGGAGCCGCATTATCTTTTTGCGCACTAAAAAGCAGACGGTTTTCACGATTAAGCTCAACATTTATATGATGTGGTGCAAACGCATTTTGAATGGCAGTTAAATTGGTTTTTTCATCTTGATAGGCTGGTATCTTTAAGCTTAATGATTTGCCCGAGCGACCCATCACTAACTGGATATTTTCTTCATGTGGACGTGCGCTAAGCAGGTCTATATTTGCATTAAGCTGTTTGCTAATAGCGCGATTTGGATCCGTTATTTTCAGCTGGGTATCAAGTCCTGAGCCTTTTTTATTTGCTGTGTTTTGTAATGACGCTATTTGCACTTTAATTTGCTGTTGTTGCATGGGTTGTGGCTGAGTGTTAGCAGCTTGGGTATTTAATTGTTGTGCTAATTTTTCAAGCCCCATATACAAATTACGAATAGTGCTTTCGCTTTGTTCGGCTTTTGCTAGCGCTTGACTCAGTGCCCCGCGCTGCGCCCAGCCAGTCAGTACTTTAACTTGGTCCTCTCTGGCAACAATTTTGTTTTTCCACAAATTGTTAGCAGAATCCTTTGTTGATGTAACGAGTGCATCCGATTTATTGGTATTAACCAAGTCAATTGCTTGCGCTTTTTCGCTACTTTTAACCAGCATAGTTAGTTCCTGAAAGTATTATAATTTTAAATGTATGAAAACAATGAAAGTTTACTTACTGTCGAGTAAACCTGCATCGATGATTCATACGCCGCCATAGATTCATTCATCGAAATAAACGCTTCTGGATAATCTACAGCACTCAAATCGTCCTGCAAGTTAACCGTAAATGTGGTGATATCTAGATTACTGGTAGTAATCGAATCAAGCGAAGCCATAGTAGAGCCTATGGTGGTCACTTGGCTACTAATAGTACCTAAAAAGTCAGCTAATTTATCTATCATCACCCGTGATTGATTACCAACACCACCTGCTGGCGGATTATTTACATCAACAAGATAGTCTTGCATGGCATTTAAAAAACCGGCACCGGGGTCTAAATCATTACCTACGATATTGTTTTTTACACTTGAGTCGTCAGATACAGCGACTTCTCTGACAATATCGTCACCGGCATAAACATAATTACCCGTCGCATCAATTTGAAACGGTTTTTCATCGGTTTTACTACCCGAAAAATAATATTGTCCATCGCTGTCGGTTGCATTTAGTAAATCAACAATTGCCGGAAAAGCCACACTCATTTCTTGGCCGAGTGCTTTAATTTCTGCCTCGCCCATTGAACCATCAGCTGCAGTGGTAATTAAACTTTGCAGTGAATATATTTGGTTAACAATACCGGTTAGCTGTACTTCTTGTTGACCTAATGAAAAGTTAACTGCATCCATATTGGTTTTGTATTGCTCTAACGATTTTATTTCTGAACCTAGGTTCATGATCATTACAGTGCCGAGCGGATCATCTGAGGGCTTAAGAATACGCTTATTGGTTGCTAACTGAATTGATTTTTCGTTAAAGTTTTCAGTATTACTTTGAATGTTTTTGATTGAATTTAAATGAAACTGATGACTACTAACTCGCATAACATTGCCCTTTTAAAACATTTGCAGTAAAGATTTAAACATTTGATCTGCTGTGCTGATCACTTTGGCATTGGCACTGTACATTTGTTGAAAATGCATTAAGTTTGCCGCCTCTTCATCAAGGTTCACCCCGCTGTAGCTATCGCGCGCAGCAATGGCGTTTTCACTTAAATTAGTAGCGGTGGTAATGCTATTTAAGTTTTGCTTACTAGTAATAGCAAGATCTCCTACTAATAACGTAAACTTATCGCCTTTTCCTGCCATTGAAGCAACAATATTAGCAATATTAGAGTTATCACCAGGTCCTGAGGTACTACTGTCTTTAAAACCAAGTTTATCAGTGGTGATCGCAGGGTTAATCTCAATCGTCCCTAATGGGTTTAATGGGTTGTATGTAAACAGTGCTTCACCGGGGTCGTTATTTAAATCAAAACCACTTTGTAATGCACCGTTCATATCATCGGCAAGGTCGGCAACTAAGCTATTTAAGGTTGCAAAAGTTGGTTTTATTACATCGTTATCAACGCTTATTAAGCCACCAAATTGACCACCAACGTTTTTATCAAGGGTGAATTCTTGACCAATAAAGTTACTCGTTACTGTTGTTCCATTTACTGAGATTGATGCCGCTTTACTCCCTACCACCAGCGGGGCACCACTTAAGGTACTAATATCAATAAAGCCATTATCTCGCTCAACAATAGATACGCCAATATGCCCTGATAACTGGTTTACTAGGCGTTCTCGATTATCTTTTAACTCTGCGGTTGATTGCTTGTTTGCTGTTGCTAATCCAATGCTACTGTTAATTTCGGCTATTTGCTTAGTAATAGAAGACACATTAAGCGCCACATTACTCATTTGTGCATTTAACTTTGTTGCTTGTCCTGCCAAAGCGCCATTAATTTGCGCAATATCTTGCATAAAGCCCTCTGCAGAGGATAAAAATTGTTGCCTGAAAGCCTGTGAATCAGGCTTGGTTGCTGCAGCATTGAGTGCATCTGTTAGGCTTGCAAGGGAGTTATTTAAGTTTAACGAGTCGGTACCAATTATTTGCTCAATAAAACCTAGGTATGACTGTTTGTTTTCATAATAAGTGGTATCAGAATTAGTGCGCCAAATATCGTCATTTAAAAAGGCGTCAACAACCCGGTCTACAGATGCCACCTCAACCCCGCCTAAATATACATTAGAGGTTTTAAATTGAGCTTGCTGACGCGAATAACCCTCAACGGCTGCATTCGCGACATTTTGCCCTGACACAGTCAGTGCAATATTTGCAGCATTGAGGCCGCTTAACGCGTTATTTAACATAGACATAATTAACTACCTAATCGTATTAGCATTCAATGGCTGAACAAATGCCGATCCCGCATAAATATCATAGCTTTGGGTTGGCTCAACGCTTTCAGCACCTTTATATTGATCATTAGCGACCAAGCTTTGGCTATTCTTAAATGTATTTTCTATGGGGGCAATTTTCTCATCAAACTGCTTAACAATCGCTTCGGCTAAACCCAGTTGATGAGTTGACGCTAAATGCTGCGCGGTTTGAGCATTATGCATATCTCTAAATTGCGCTTGCTCGTTACTATTAAAAAAACCATTGTCACCGGCCATAGTTTTGGTGGTGCTATCCATACTTTTTAATACCAGCTGTAAAAAAATAGCTTCAAACTGCTCTGCCGCCTGTTTAACGCCTGCCTCACTGTTGCCAGTAATGTTTTCAAGATGGGTCGGGTCAATCGCTAATGACTGAGATAATTGGGTTGATGACTCTATTTTCATGGCTATTTCCTTTAAATAACTAATAGCTCGGCTTCTAGAGCCCCAGCATTATCAAGTGCAATTAATATCGACATAAGCTCGGCTGGCGTTGCGCCAAGTGCATTTACCGCTTTTACAATTTCATCTAATGAGGTGCCTTCAGGCCACAACAGCATATTTTTTTGTTGTTGATCTACTGTGATATCACTTGATTGCGTGGTCGTAGTTTGGCCATTTGAAAACGGCCCTGGTTGCGACACTTGCTCTTGTTCACTTATGGTAATGGTTAAATTGCCATGGTTAACCGCAGCCTGATTAACTCGCACTGTATTGTTCATTACGACAGTACCTGTGCGGCTATTAAATACAATTTTTGGGCGCTCAGAACCTTGCTCTACAGTAATATCTTGTAGCATCGACATAAACGTGTTGCGACTATTGGCATCGCTTGGCGCACTAACCACTAAGCGCGCCCAGTTTTCAGCAGTAGCTACATCAGGCCCAAATACTTTATTGATAGCACGTACAACATTGCGGGCAGTTTGATAATTTGGATCTTTTAAATTAAGAATTACATCGCTTTGACTTTCATACATAGTCATAACACTGCGCTCAATAATTGCACCATTAGGAATAAGCCCTGAAGTAGGCACATTAACAGTCACCGAGGAGCCACTTTTACCACTGGCATTAATACCACCCACCACTAAATTACCTTGTGCTAGCGCATACACTTTGCCATCAACCCCCTTTAACGGGGTCAACATTAAGCTGCCACCATGTAAGCTTTTTGCATCACCCAATGAGTTCACAGTTACATCAATGGCTTGGCCTGGGCTTCCCATTGGCGGCAACGTAGCATGGACAGCAACAGCCGCTATATTTTTTGATTTTGGTAATCGCTCTTCATCTACAGAGACACCAAATTGCTTTAGCATATTACTTAGCGATTGGCCGGCAAATTTTACTTGGGCTTTATCACCCGACCCCGGCAAGCCCACTACTAAACCGTAACCCACCAGTTGGTTTTCTCGCACACCTAGCACATCAACAATATCTAATAATGGACGTGCTTTGGCGGTCACAGTTGCAGGCGCTAATAGGCTAAAAAAGCACACTAGCATTAATAGTAAATATTTCATTAAAACCTCAGTAATCCCTTAGAACGGGTTTAAGAATCGGGTAAATAAAGTGGTAAACCAACCTGGACGATTCGCATCAGCCAATGTGCCTTTGCCGGTATAGCTTATTTGCGCTTCAGCAATACGAAGCGACGAAACACGGTTACTTACATCAATATCGCCAGGGCGAACTAGCCCTTCAATTTCAATGTATTCATCGCCTTGGTTAAGTTTAATTTGCTTACGCCCTTTAATAACCAGCGACCCATTAGATAAAACATGATTAACCCGCACGGTAATAGCGCCACTGAGGAAGTTTTGTTGACTGGCGCTGCTTTCACCGTCAAACTTGGCACTCGAGCCTATACCCAAATTAAAATCAGCTACATTGAGTGCACCAGCAACTGGCACTGAAACATCCAAGTCGGTACTTTTATCTAAACTTGAATCGGCACTTTTACTTGATTGCGTGCGCTCGTTAAGCACCACAGTTAAAATATCGCCAACTCGGTAAGCACGTTTATCTGCATACAAAGAAAACATATAGTTATCTTGAAATAAGCTACCATCTTGCTGATTCAAACCCTGTGCATAGGCATCTTGGCTTATTTCATAGTCTCGAACTGATTTTTGAGTGGTGCTTTGTGGACATTTCACTTCCCCATACACCACTTCGCATTCCACCATTTGGGTTTTTGACGGGGTATTGCTACAACCAGCAACACCCAAAAGCAGCAAAAATAATGTTAACTTATTCATCATAATCATACGTTTTGATTTATAAAGCGCAGCATTTCATCTGCTGCAGAGACCACTTTAGCGTTCATCTCGTAAGCGCGCTGTACGGCAATCATGCTTACCATTTCATCAACAACGCTCACGTTTGAGCCTTCAATAGTAAATTGTTGCAAGCCACCAAAAGCATCTTCACCGGGGATCCCCTCAACAGGTTCACCGGATGCTGCTGTTTCGCGGTACAAATTGCCACCTAAGCTTTGTAGGCCTGCAGGATTTGCAAAGTTAACTGTTAACATTTGACCTAACTCAACCGCTTGCGCATCCTTACCTACTACCGCAGTAACGGTGCCGTCGGTGCCAATACTCACTTTAGTGGTGCCCTCTGGTAGCGCAATATTTTGCGCCAAAGGTAAGCCGTTGCTGTTTACCAGTAATGACTCAGAGTTAAGCTGAAACTGACCGTTACGGGTAAACAATAACTCGCCATCAGGACTTTCAATTTGAAAGAAACCTTGCCCAGCAATGGCTACATCTAATTGATTGCTGGTTGTTTCAAAGCTACCTTCGGTAAATTGCTTTTGCGTACCGTTAATACGAACACCGGTTCCCACCTGAATCCCAGATGGCAGCTGATTAAGCTCATCTACCTGCGCGCCAGGCTGTTTTTGTACTTGGTAAAATAAATCTTCAAATACCGCTCTGTCTTTTTTAAAACCGGCAGTGCTTACGTTCGCTAGGTTATTAGATATTGTTGTCATTCTTAAATCTTGCGCTGCAAGACCGGTTTTACTCACCCATAATGCTGAATTCATGTTTGGCTTCCTATTTACCCACGTCCACTGATGAGCTTATTACCGCTGGTCGCTAATTCGTCAGCAGACTTCATCATTTTTACGTTCATTTCAAATTGGCGGCTAATATTCATTGTTTTGATCATTTCAGCCACCGCATTCACGTTAGAGCCTTCTAAAGCACCCGTTCTTACTGTAATTGTTTCGTCGGCTTCAAGCGGCTGCAAATCGTTAGCTCTGAGTAAGCCATCAGCACCTTTGATTAAATTTGCATCGGTACTGGCTAATTTAATTTGCGCATCTTCTGCAATTACACCGCCGCCAATGGGAGTTAGGTTGATCATGCCGTTTGAGCCAATTTCAATATCACCAAATTCAGGGAGTTGAATATCGCCACCGTCACCTTGCACGCGGCGACCGTTCACAGTAACAAAGCCGTCGGCATCAACCACTAAATTACCCGCACGGGTATAAGCAGGCTCACCGTTGTCATCCATCACCTCTAAATAACCGCCGTTGCTCAGTGCTAAATCAAGATTACGGCCAGTATCCATGATTGGCCCTGACGATAAGTCAGTAGTTACTGGTGTTAGTTGCGCGTGGTAACGAGTACGAAAGCCCTCGCCTTGTACCATCATTGATTGCGCTTGCTCTAAGTCGGCCTTAAAACCTACGGTGCTAACATTTGCTAAGTTATTTGCAGCAACGCGTAAGGCGGTATTATTAAGTTCAGCACCCGAAACGGCGGTATAAATTAACTTTTCCACGCTCAGCTTCCTTAGGTGTTACTAAATAAAATTTGCATCATTTCATCAGCACTGCTGATGGTTTTAGCATTTGCTTGGTAATTTTGTTGAAATGACATTAAGCCAACCAGCTGTTCACTAATATCGACGTTTGAACCCATAAATGAACCCGACAGTAATTTACCCAGTGAGCCACTTTCTGGCTCGCCATAAAGTGCAGAGCCTGACTCTTCAGTTTGATACCACACGGTATTACTGCCTTGCTCTAAACCATCAACATTCGCAAACGAGGCAAGTACAACCTGACCTTGTAATTTAGATTCACCGTTAGTAAATGTTGCAAATACACGGCCGTCGTCTTCAACTTTTACACCAGAAAACGCCCCTGAGGTATAGCCGTTGGCATCGTTTTCGTTAACACTGAAACTTGAACCAAACTGCGTTGTACCATCGAATTTAAGCGCGATATTTAATGCTGCTGCGCCACTGGTTATTTCTGCATTACCTGGCGTTGAAGTAATAGGCACTTCTAAATCAACCGCCGTTAAGTCGCCTGAAAACGGCACCATTTGGCCATCGGTATCAAAGTTAAGTGTAATGGTACCGGCGTTAATTGAACCACCCGCACCATCATCAATAGCTTGAGTACCTGTCGTCGCACCAAGCGCTGAAAGCTGAGCTTGAGTAAGGGGTTTACCATCTAAGAAAAACATCGCTTGCCATTCGTTGCTACCCGTATGGTTAAAATACTGGGTCATTACATGGCTGTTACCTAAGGAGTCGAATACTTCGGTAGATTGAGAAAAGTTATATTGGCTACCATCTTTAGGATCAAATACCGCAGGAGCTGTTGGATAAGCAATCACGTCGCTAGAAGAACTTAAGTTACCGTTAAAGTTAATATTGGTACTGGCTTGTGCTTCTATGTTTGAGGCTTCAATTTTTAAATCGGTTAATACACCCGGTACAATTGTCGGCTCACCACCATCAACCTGAGACACACCAAAACCTTGCAGTTTGCCGCCGTTGGCATTAACAATATTTAAGTCGTTATCTAACTGAAACTGGCCTGCTTGGGTGTAAGCCGTGCGGCCGTTTTCTGATATGGCAAAAAAACCTTGGCCATCAATAGCAATATCCAGCGCATTACCGGTGCGCACAATTTCACCACCGGTGACAAAATCTTCTTTAACATTGGCAACTTTAACGCCGCCGCGTTGACTGCCGTTATACACTGCGGCAAATTCTGCGGTGTTATTTTTATAACCAGCAGTACCCGAGTTAGCAATATTATTACTGGTTACTTCTAATCCTGTTTGGGTACTTTTAAGACCACTTAATCCTATATTGAACATAGACATATTATTTATTCCTCTTATTTATGCCACTTGATTAATTTCAGTGATACCAAAATTACCCAAACCATCGACTTGTAATAAAATATCTTCTAACGATTTACCTACAGAAACACGCTCAACCTCACCACTTAGCCAAGTATCAAGCTGCTTTGGTACCTCTTCAGTAGTGGCATACGCTCTCACTGCATACGCACCGGCTTCTTGGTTTTCAAATTCAAAACGCAATGAACCGACTCCAGAATAAGGCAGTTGTTTTTCTTCAACTAATTCACCATCTTGGTTATAAAGTTGCACAGTGACAGAGTCTGCGGGTTCCCCTAAATTAACCATGCCAGAGACACTGCCATCTTGTTCAAGAGCAATACTGCTTGCTTGTACAT
Source organism: Pseudoalteromonas sp. meg-B1 (assembly GCF_003173795.1). GTDB lineage: Bacteria > Pseudomonadota > Gammaproteobacteria > Enterobacterales > Alteromonadaceae > Pseudoalteromonas > Pseudoalteromonas undina. The sequence continues at coordinate 259,414 of NZ_QGQU01000004.1, forward strand.
CAACCGTTTGGCCAACCATATTAGTGGCTTCAAGCACCGCTAAGCTGCTCACATAATCCAAACCATCGGCGGTGTTTTGGCGAATGCTTTGTAACGACTCAACATTAGAAAACTCCGCAAGCTGGCTCACATATTGAGTGCCGTCCATAGGTTGTAATGGATTTTGATTACTAATTTGCGCAACAAGTAACTCTAAAAACATGGTCGACATTTCATCTGCTGAGCTATTACCGGCAATATTCGTAGTGTTTTTTGCCCCGTCGGCTGCGCTTGGAACGGCTGAATTAACTTGCATAAAATTATTGTCCTAACTTAAGAATGCTTTGCTGCATGCTATTTACACGCCCCATAACTTCAACAGATGTTTGGTAGCTACGACTTGCAGACATCATGTCGGCCATTTCTTCAAGTGCATTTACGTTGGAGTAAAATACATAACCATCGTTGTTAGCAATTGGGTTATTTGGCTCGTAGCGCTGCTCTACCGCACGATTTGACTCAGTGATCCCTAACACATCAACCGAGGCTGAAATTGATTGGCTGTCTTGTGTTTGTTTGTACAAAGCAGAAAATACTGGTTTAAGTGCCTTGTAAGCGTCGGCTTCTGAACCGGCTGCGGTATCGGCATTGGCTAGGTTAGATGCAATGGTATCGAGGCGAATAACTTGAGCGCGCATGGCGCTGCCGCTAGCGTCATAAATTGAATTAAAAGACATTATGATTTCCCTGAAATAACTTTATGTAAGCCATTTATTTTCATATTTAAGAAGGTCAAACTGGTTTGAAAATCCATACTGTTGCTGGCAAATTTTGCTTGCTCAATATTTAACTCAACAGTATTGCCATCACTTGATGGTTGATAAGGAACGCGATATTTGAGTTCATCCGTTTGTACGCCAGCAAAATCAACATCTCTGTTTTGCGAAAAACTGGATGAAACACTTTGCATAATTTGACGGTAATCTACATCTCGAGATTTAAACCCAGGCGTGTCAACATTAGCCAAGTTACTGGCAATGACTTCTGCTCTGTCTAACCTTAATTTCATTGAAAAAGGGTGAACACCTAACGCTTTATCAAATAGTTCCATTGTTGCCTCTAATTTTTGTTTCTTGTATGCTTTCGCGCTTCGCATACACTTTCTACCTTGTGTATAACAACCTTTATGCCAACTTTTAAAAGTATATTTTTTCAATGACTTACATAAAAAAAGAGCAAAAAACAGCCCAACACACGGAAGCTAAACTTCCCCAAGGGAAGCGTTGGCTTTTCCGCTTACTTTTAACTATTGGACTTCTGCCAGCTCATGCTATGGCCATCCCCATTAATTTTGATAAAGAAATTCGGCAGTTTTTGCACAGTGAAATTAAGAGCTATTTGCGCTCGGTTAATTCGCAAAGTCAGCGACAAGATATAGAATTATTTATTCCTAAAGGCAGCGAAAATTTAAGCTGTGATGAATTGCAAATCACTCGCTCACAAAATCACACGCCACCTGCAGGCAGGGTGAGTATTTCTGTATCTTGCCCATCGCCTGCTTGGCGTTTTAGGGCCAGTGCCAAAGTAAGTGTGTGGATAAACCTAGTAGCTGCCAAGCACACTTTAAACCGAGGTAAAGTGCTTAATAAGCAAGACTTAGAATATAAAAGCGTGGATTTAGGCAAGCACCGCCATCAAGGCGAAACCGGTATTGATCAGCTAGTTGGACTCACCGTTAAACGCGAGATTGATAAAGGCACGGTGATCTCCACCCGATACCTAGAAAAGCAGTATTTAATCAATAAAAATGAGCATATTTCACTGCAAATAAATACCGCAACTTTCTCAGCCAATGTTAAAGCCATTGCTCTTGAAGATGGTCAGCTTGGTGAGGTTATTAATGTAAAAAATTTATCATCAAAAAAAGTAGTTCAAGGTAGAGTAATTGCGCAAGGCGTAGCAGAGGCGACATTTTAAAAAATGTCGAAATAAAAGTTAAGTAATGCTTGTACTTGGTCGCTGATATAAACTAAGCAATATAAATTCGATAAACGAATTAGGTAATAAACAATGAATATAAGTGCAATAACAACCACTGCGGTTGATCAAAGCCAAAAAATAAACCAGCGTTCTTCACTGGATGCAAAACCAGAACAACAACCTGTAGCGACTAAACAAGAGCAAGCAAACTCAGTGAGTGCATTAAGTAAATCAATAGACTCAACATTTCAAGATTTAGCTGCAAAGCCAGACGTTGATATGGATAAAGTAGCCATGATGAAAGCGGCAATTGCCAGTGGTGAATTTAAAATTAATATTGATGAAACCGTTAACGCTATGGTTGAACTTCATAAAAAATGAAAACTGTAAAAGAGTATATTGTAAGTCTGCAACAAGACATTACTAAGCTAGACGCGTTAATTGAATTACTTGAAACGCAATACGAATTGCTAAGCCAACGTAATGTGCAGCTAGAAACACATAATAAAAAAATGCTCGGCTTTTTAGAAAGCTTAAATGAATCGCACAACCAGCGCGATGGCTTTTTGGTGAGTTTAGGCTTACAAGGTGGCAAAGAAGGTTTAGCACAATTAACCGCGCTTCTACCTGTTGATATAAACACCCTTACTACTAAGCTATTGCATCAGCTTGAGCTAAAAACTAAAACCTGCAAAATAATGAATGAACGCTCAGGGCAATTACTCTCAAGCCAGCGTCGGTTGTTACAGCGCTTAACTGGCGGTGAAAACAAACAAGCTTACCCAGAAATGCCTTTATAAATACGTTACATAAAGGCATTTTCTTGTTTAGTCACTTTGCGCTATATTTTTACTTTACTCCTATTATTACCTTTTAAAACCCTATCTTGAGTCCAAAAATAGTTATTCCGCTAAAACTTAGTATTATTAGCTTTTGTGCAACTTTGCGGCTAATTGTATTTATAATAAGCAAATAGCGGCTAACGTCACCTTTATTAGACTAAAGAATGATTGCTGCTGAATCTGCTGATTTTATGACCTTTTCGCTATTCTGCATGACAAGATCACACTGTAAAAACAGAACAATAAACCACTGAATTTAAAGAGCTTTTAAATTTAACAAGCCAGTTACAACACATCCCTTTGCTATTTTTGTTAATACTTACAAAGCGTTAAACTGGGCTATGCACGACCTTTTGCCTAATTACAATCTGTAGCAAGCTGTTTTACCCTGCGCACTCAATGTTCATTTGCTTTGTAAAAGCTGTATTTTTATTTTGAGTTAGCAACTAAGTTGCAGGAGAAGTCATGACCACCAAGCCGCTAGATGATAATTCATCTGATGCTATACCAGGAGCGAATATTCAAACCGTGTCCGATAGCTATGAAAATCTTCATAAACCCAGCTCTGAGTTTGAAAGTCGCGACGCTTACCTAGAGCACGAGCTGCAAATTATGCAGCCAAAACGCTGGCGTCCAAACTTACCGTTTAGAGATTATCGCTTTGAATTTGAAGACACCATTCCAGCGATGGCCGCAACTATAGGTAAAGTTGTGATGGTTGCAGCCATTGCAGCCACGTTTGCAGGCCCTTTAGGCTTAAGTGATGACTTTGTACTTGAAAACGTACGCTACGAACTTTTAATTGTTTCGTTATTTATTTTATTATTTTCGGGCTTTATTTTACCGACCGCTAATTTAGCCGGTACTCATGGCCCACTCATTCCATTAATTCCTATTGTGGTTGCCGCAGGTGGACACCCTATGGCCTTTGGTTTACTCATAGGTGCCTTTGGATTGATATTAGCATTTAGTAAAGGCGGCAGCCTCATGGCCAAACTCACCAGTAAAGGGGTGTGTGGTGGCCTACTCCTCTATTTAGGCTTTGTGGGTACCATTTCACAAGTTAAAAAGCTGTTTGCATGGGCTGAAGAAATTCAAATGACCCATATTGCTTTTATTGTAATCTTAGCCACAATTTTACTTTATGCTTTATTGGAGCATTACAAAAAACGCTGGTTAGCCGTGCCACTGAGCTGTTTAATTGGTGGCTTTACTGCTTTTGCATTGGGCGCACCGTTTGAGTTTCATACGGCACCGGGCTTACCAAACATGAACCCTATGTACTGGTGGGGCGAAAACACCGGCTGGATGCTTGGCTTACCAACAGCTGAAAGCTTTGTAGTTGTACTTCCTTTTGCAGTTTTAGCAGTCGCTATGTGGTCGCCTGACTTTTTAGGCCATCAAGTATTTCAAAAAATTAGTTACCCTGAGCGTACTGAAAAAGTACAAATGAATATTGACGATACCATGCTTAGCGCATCAACAAGACAAACCTTTGGCTCGCTATTAGGCGGTGCTAACTTTGCGTCATCTTGGGGTACTTACATTGTTCCTGCTGCTATTGCAAAACGCCCTATTCCTGCAGGCGCAATTTTAACTGCGTTATTTTGTATTATCGCTGGTGTTTGGGGCTATCCAATGGACTTAGCTATTTGGCAGCCAGTATTGTGTGTTGCATTAATTGTAGGGGTGTTTATTCCACTACTTGAAGCGGGTATGGAAATGACCCGTGAAGGTAAAACCACCCAATCAGCCGCCATTGTGGTGTTTGCATCAAGCCTAGTAAACCCTGCATTTGGTTGGTCACTAACTATGCTACTTGATAACTTGGGCCTTATTGGCTGTAAAGAAAGAAGTGCTGATTTATCGCGAATGAGCCGCTGGATCATTCCACTTATTATGTTTGTGTTATTAACCGGTGTAATGGCACTGGTAGGTATGCTGCCAGGCATTCCTGCGCTAATGCCAAGCTTTAGACATTAATTCCTTTATTAAACACCAAAGCGAGCTTTAACAGCTCGCTTTTTTTGTACTTATAAAAAACCAGCACAGTGTTCCTGCAATAATCCCCCCTGAAGTAACAGTCCCTGAAATAATTACAAGCCACCCTGCAGAATTTTTATAAAGCTCGCCACCGGCTAAAAAACTTTACGCATCAAAAAAAACAATAACCAGTTGATATATAAACAAAATAAAGCGTTTTACTTTCTGGTATAGCCTTTGCAACTTTATAAGTGAACGTTAAAAATCATTTTATTAGTAACGCTTTTAAAATGAAAAATCATCACTCTTAATAAGGAGCTAATTATGAATAGCGATCGTATCGAAGGAAACTGGAAAGAACTTAAAGGTAAAGCGCAGCAAAAATGGGGCGATCTTACCAACGATGATTTAGATAAAATTGAAGGTAGCCGTACCGAGCTTGTTGGTAAAATTCAGCAAAAATACGGTAAATCCAAAGATGAGGCCGAGCGCGAAGTAAATGACTTTGAGAAAGGTCATTAAAACGAAGCGTGTTAACAGCTTTACTTGCTAATAAAAAACCGCCAATTGGCGGTTTTTTTGTTATCTCAAGCTTAACTATTTTGCCAGCGCTAACTTCACTGCTGCTTCGGCATGTATTTTGGTGGTGTCGTAAAGCGGAACCTGCGTATGTTGTGACTTTACCAACAAGGCGATTTCAGTACAGCCTAAAATGATGGCCTGCGCGCCTTGCTCAAATAATCGCTCTATAATACGCACATAATCGGCTCGCGAATCGTCATCAATAATCCCTTGGCATAACTGCGAATAAATAACCTCGTGCACTCGATTTCGCTCATTAGGCTGAGGTATTAATACCTCAATGTTATGCTTATCGGTTAAACGCTCTTTGTAAAAGTTTTGCTCCATTGTAAATTGCGTGCCCAACAACCCTACTCGCGAAATATTATCGAGTTTTAGTTGCTCGGCGGTAGCATCAGCAATATGTAAAATAGGAATTGTAATATTACTGGCAATCTCATCGGCCACTTTATGCATAGTGTTGGTACAAATAAGTAAAAAGTCGGCACCACCAACCTCTACAGATTTAGCTGCCTTGGTGAGTAACTTAGCTGTTTGTTGCCAATCGCCTTGATGCTGTAGTGCTTCAATTTCCGCAAAATCGACGCTCACCATACAAATTTTAGCACTATGCAGTCCACCCAACGAGTTTTTAACGCCTTCGTTTAAAACTTTGTAATAGCTGGCTGTTGACTCCCAACTCATACCACCCAACATACCGATTGTTTTCATAGCTAGTTCCGACTCTCGATTACAGTTTACGTTTCACAGTAAGTTAAAAATAGCCGCTCTTCACTAGAAACTTAATTAGCCTTATTAACTGCACTGATCACAGCGTCAGACAATAACAACTTATCGTCTTTATATACTTCAAGCCAACCTGGTGGTGAGGTATCACAACCAATTACCGTTACTTGCAATACGTAACTGTAACGTCCGTTTTTAAACGTATAGTGATGATTGCCACCACTACCTTCAAAGGTAATATCACCATTAATTAAAACGATATCAGGCTTATCGCTTGGGCTTTTATCAATGCTCCACGACGCATAACGGAAGTTTCCATCGCCTAAATCATCAATGCGAACTCGGTATTTTGCTGTGTCCCAATCAAGTATTGGTTTTTGAAAGGTTTTAATACTTGAATGAAGTGATTGTTTATTTTGAGCGATTAACTTTTCTGCATGTGCTTGCTCAGTGGTATTTTGTGTATTCACAGCAATAACTTTGCCGTCTGTGTCTACCCACATTACGCCGTTATTGAGCATAATACCGCGCCAACCTACGTTATCCCAGTCGGTATTGATATTAGAGCTGCCAATAACGGCAACAAGTTCCTCATCAAACACTTCATCAAAGCGGTTAATAAACTCAGCTTCATTTTTAATATCAGGAAGTGGGTATCGTCTTTTTAGAGGGTAGCGAATATGCGCAGCAATCGCAGTTTTATCATGCGTTTTAAAAGCAGTAATAACAGGTAAAACGCTCTCGTGATACTTTTGCTCTAGCGCAAATGTGTTCGATGTGAAAAATAGAGATAGGCAAAGTAATACATAATTTAAATATTTCATCTATAACCCTTTCAACCTTTAATAACCTAAGCTATGTTTAAAATTAAGCATCATATTGATTCAATGACAATTAACCCAATATTATAATCAATTCTTGATATTCTACAGTTACGCATCCCTCTGATACTAATCCCATTATCAAGTACTTCTATAAGCTTTATACTTTCATCAGTCGTCAATAGTTTTAATTGGCTTAAGTCATCGATTTTTAAAGTAACTTTTGATGTAGTCTTATACTTCGCAGAAACAGGTGTTCTTATATCGCTTAAAATTACACCATTAGATATTATTCTTTTGGATAATGTATAGATCTTTACTAAGCTCTTCGGCTCTGCGCTTAATAACTTTGAAAGCAGCGCTTCACCTTTAATAGGCTTTATAACTGAGGAATAAACATTTCTATATGAATTTAGTACTGAAAAATAATTCAAATAAAAGATATTTTCTAAATCTGCATTATTGAAAACTATGCTCTTTTTAGCATCTAACATTTCACACGACACATACGCAGTCTTATGATTTAACGGTAAAAAAAAGAATATAACTTCTCGGCTTTCACTTTGAGAATCTATAAGATATCTTTTTGGTATAATTTTTAAAGCGTCAGAGAGGTTTATTTGGAGTTTAACAACAGGGTTGTCAGAGGTAACAAATGTGAATCCTGTGGAATTATAAATAATAGCAGCATGCTGATCTATTAAGTCTCCAAAGTCGACAGTAAGCAGACTCCTTTTAGCTATATTTTGAGATGCTACTTTATAATTATCCTTCCCTTCAAAAGCATCCAGTCAACCAGCAACTCTATCCTCATTCCCCTGAAATTGCTTAATAAAGGGCTCTACTCTCATATATTGTAAACTAACAAAATAGGATAGAAATGACATAGTTTCATTAGTGAGATTGCCTTTTATTACTTCTTTAAAGACTTTAGAGTACTCCCCTTCAATTATTGATAAATAATTTTCAATGGCTGGATTTCTAGGGTCATCTTCAGGTAGATTATAAAAATACGACTCTGTGAAAGTCGTATGTCTAACTGATCTTAATTTCCAACCAGAAGATAGAGTTTTGTCATTTACATATAATCCAGCCTTAAAATTTCCTATCGACTTTTGCTCTTTAGATAAAGGAGCTATGAAATTTTTTAGATAGCAAGCTGGAACTAGATGCTGTTTCTTTTTCTCTGGCATTAAAAGTTATACCTTATATGTATCTATTTTTATACCCACATTAAAAATAGAAAATTATAAAAATAGCCCACTATAATATATTGAAAAACGAGTCTCATGGACTCGTTTTAGTTTTACTGATAGCTGAAAGCTGACCGCTTCAACCTTTGATCGCTTCAACCTTTGATCGCTTGGCTATTTAATCACTTCGCTTTACTCCGGATCATACCCCAAGTTAGGCGATAACCACCTTTCAGCCTCTGCGAGCGTCATATTAGTTCGCTTGGCGTAGTCTTCTACCTGATCCTTCTGTATTGCAGCAACGGCGTAGTATTTAGCTTGTGGGTGTGAGAAGTACCAACCCGAAACCGCGGCCCCTGGCCACATGGCGTACGAGCTGGTGAGCTGCATACCAATACGTTTTTCAGTATCGAGTAACTGCCAAATTTTCTTTTTCTCGGTGTGCTCTGGGCACGCTGGGTAACCAGGCGCTGGGCGAATACCTTGGTAGTTTTCGCGTATTAGCTCATCGTTACCTAGGTTTTCATTCGGTGCATAACCCCAATACTCTTTACGCACTTGTTCGTGCAGGTATTCAGCAAACGCTTCAGCAAGCCTATCAGCAACCGCTTTTACCATTATTTTATTATAGTCGTCTTGCTTGGCATCGAACGCGTCAGCGAGATCGTCTTCTTCTAAGCCACCCGTTACCGCAAATGCGCCAAAGTAATCAGGCGTTCCTTTTGGCGCAATGTAATCGGCTAAACAGTAATTAGCAAAGTCGGTTTTTTCGGTTTGCTGGCGTAAATGGCACGAAGTAGTTAATAGCTCTTTTCGCGTTTCATCGGTGTAAATTTCTATGTCATCGCCCACGCGGTTTGCAGGGAATAAACCAATTACACCTAGTGGTTGCAAAGTGCCTGATTTTTCAAGCTCATCGAGCATATCGTTGGCATCTTTAAACAAGCTTTGTGCTTGTTCGCCCACTACTTCATCGGTCATTATGCGCGGATATTTACCGGCGATTGACCAGGTCATAAAGTACGGCGTCCAGTCTATGTATTTGCGTAAAGTCGCGATTGATACATTTTTAAACTCAGTCACGCCCAGCTTTTTAGGCACGGGTGGGGTGTAGTTATCCCAATCAAGCTGTGCTGCATTATCACGGGCGCGCTGTATGGTAACCGGTTTTGAGCGCGGCTTTTTGCGTGCTTGTTGTTCGCGTACTTTGTCGTACTCGGCGGTGGTTTTAGCTAAAAATTCTGCTTTATGCTCTTTTGATAATAAATTAGACACCACACCCACGGCGCGGCTGGCGTTATTTACATACACTACGCCTTTGTCGTACTGCGGCTCTATTTTAACTGCGGTATGCGCTTTTGAGGTGGTTGCCCCACCAATCATGAGTGGTAGCTCAAAGCCACGACGTTTCATTTCTTTGGCAACATGTACCATTTCATCAAGCGATGGGGTAATTAAGCCCGAAAGGCCTATAATATCGGCTTTTTCGTCAATCGCGGTTTGCAGTATTTTATCTGCTGGGACCATTACCCCAAGGTCGATTACTTCGTAGTTATTGCATTGCAGTACTACGCCTACGATGTTTTTACCTATGTCGTGCACGTCGCCTTTTACGGTGGCCATAACAATTTTACCGTTGGTCGCGCCCTCTTCTTTTTCAGCTTCTATGTATGGGTCAAGGTAGGCGACCGCGCGTTTCATTACACGGGCCGACTTAACCACTTGCGGTAAAAACATTTTACCGGCACCAAATAAATCCCCAACCACGTTCATGCCGTCCATGAGTGGCCCTTCAATGACGTGAATAGGTTTATCGGCGCCAACACGGCACTCTTCTGTATCTTCATCTATGAAGGTGGTTATGCCTTTTACTAGGGCATGCTCTAGGCGTTTTTCAACCGACCAAGTGCGCCATTCTAAATCTTCTACCCGCTCAGCTTGTGCCATGCCTGAATATTTAGGCGCAAGTTCAACAAGGCGCTCACCTGCACCTGGGTCGGTGTTAAGAATTACATCTTCTACGGCTTTGCGAAGTTCCTCGGGGATGTCGTCGTAAACTGCAAGTTGCCCTGCGTTTACTATGCCCATATCCATACCCGCTTTTATAGCATGGTATAAAAACACCGAGTGAATCGCTTCACGTACCGGGTTATTACCTCTAAACGAAAACGATACGTTTGACACCCCACCCGACACTTTACAGTGCGGTAAGTTTTGCTTAATGCGGCGGGTGCCTTCAATAAATTCTACGGCGTAGTTGTCGTGCTCTTCTATACCGGTGGCAACGGCAAATATGTTGGGGTCGAATATAATGTCTTCTGGCGGGAAGCCAATTTCGTCGACCAAAATACGGTAGCTGCGCTCACAAATTTCAAACTTACGATCGGCGGTATCGGCTTGGCCGTCGGTATCAAACGCCATCACAACAGCGGCGGCGCCAAAGCGTTTTATAATTTTAGCTTGGCGAATAAACGGCTCTTCACCCTCTTTAAGTGAAATGGAGTTAACAATGGCCTTGCCTTGAATACACTTTAAGCCTGCTTCTATAACTTCCCACTTTGAGGAGTCGACCATTATAGGTACTTTAGAAATATCAGGCTCTGAGGCAATTAAGTTTAAAAACTTAACCATGGCCGCTTTTGAGTCCAGCATGGCTTCGTCCATGTTGATATCAATAACCTGTGCGCCATTTTCTACTTGTTCGCGGGCCACATTCAGGGCGGTCTCGTAGTCTTCTTCCATGATCAAACGTTTAAACATGGCCGAGCCTGTCACGTTAGTACGCTCGCCGACATTGGTAAATACTGCAATTTGTTGGGTCATTGGCGGCTCCTTAATTTAAGTTACAGGCTTCTAGGCCTGATAAACGCATGCGCACTTCAAGCTCTGGTAATTTTCGTGGTGCTGCGCCTTCAAGCCCTTTGGCAAAGGCACGAATGTGCGCAGGCGTAGTGCCGCAGCAACCGCCAACAATATTAATAAAGCCCGATTTACCCCAATCTATGATCTCTTTTGCCATGTCGCCTGCTTCTAAATCGTATTCTCCAAACTCATTGGGTAAGCCCGCATTAGGATGAACAGAGACAAAGGTTTCGCATACGCGTGATAGCTCTTCAACGTATTGGCGTAATAAATCTGGCCCTAGGGCGCAATTTAAGCCAATTGAAAGCGGCTTAATATGACGAATAGAGTTATAAAATGCTTCGGTGGTTTGCCCTGAAAGCGTGCGGCCTGAGGCGTCGGTAATAGTGCCTGATATCATTACTGGTAATTTACGCCCTGCTTGTTCAAACGCCTCTTCTACCGCGAATGAGGCGGCTTTTGCATTTAGGGTGTCGAATATGGTTTCGATTAAAATAATATCTACACCGCCCTCCATAAGCGCAAGGGTCGACTCCACATACGCAGTCACTAACTTATCAAAGGTGATATTACGATAGCCCGGGTCGTTTACATCCGGCGATAACGAACAGGTTTTAGATGTTGGCCCTAAAACACCCGCTACATAGCGCGGTTTTTCTGGGGTTTTAGCGCTAAATTCATCACATACAGCACGGGCTAACTTAGCTGACTCTAAATTAACTTCACGGCTTATGCTCGCCATGTCGTAATCTTCCATCGAAATAGTGGTCGAGTTAAAGGTGTTGGTTTCGATAATATCGGCACCGGCGGCTAAAAAACTGCGGTGTATATCAGTAATAATTTCAGGCTTGGTTAGGCTTAATAAATCGTTATTACCTTTAATAAGCACATGCCAATCTTTAAAACGTTCACCACGGTAGTCTTGCTCTTCAAGCTTATGCGCTTGGATCATGGTTCCCATTGCACCATCTAAAATTAAAATGCGCTGTTTGAGCGCAGTGCTCAGCTGTTCATGCTTATTGTTTTGAGAATTATTCGGCATAGTTGTTAGTCCTTACGTCTTGGCTAACTAAGTTAATATCATAGGGTGTGGTTTGGTAAACGTAATAATTTAACCAGTTTGAAAACAGTAAAAACGCGTGACTTTGCCATGTTTTAGACGGTTGTTTGCTGGCATCGTCATCAGGAAAATAGTTTTCAGGCTTTGGCGCATCGGGACTTTTTTGTAAATCGCGCTCATATTCGGCTTTTAAACTGTCGGCATCGTATTCGGGGTGGCCGGTAATAAACACTTGGCTGCCCGATTTATTTTTAAGTAAATACGCCCCTACTCGTTCAGAGCCCGCTAATACCACCAGCTCTTCACAGGCGTTTATTTTATTAATATCTATGTGGCCATAGCGTGAGTGGGGTACTAAAAAGGTATCGTCAAAGCCGCGGGTAAGTGCACCATGGGCAAAATAGCATTGATGGGTAAATACTCCGCAAAGTTTATTGTCTTTTAAATCGCGCTTTAAATTATAACGGTGGTATAAGGCCGCGTGGGCAGCCCAGCACGAAAACAAGGTAGAAGTTACATGTTGCTCGGCCCAATCAATAATTACTTTGAGCTCTTCCCAATACGCTACTTCTTCATACTCTAAATGTGCGAGCGGTGCACCGGTAATTAACAGTGCATCGTAGTTGTTGTTTTTTACTTCTGAGAAATAACGATAAAAAGTATCTAAGTGTTGCTCAGAGTTGCTACTACTGCGATGCGTGTCTAGGCGCAATAGCTCAACATTTACTTGCAGCGGAGAGTTAGCCAACAAGCGAATAAACTGTACTTCGGTTTCTACTTTATTAGGCATAAGATTAAGAATAGCCAAACGCATAGGGCGTATTTCTTGGGTTTTTGCACGCGTTTTTGGCATTACAAACACGTTTTCATGACGTAAACGTGCAATAGCTGGCAATTCGTCTTCTACTGTAATTGGCATTCTTAAAGCTCCTGCTCATAAAAACCGAGAGTTAATACGCTCTCATTATGAACAGAATGCCAAAAATATCAACCTCTAGATGTATAGATGTCTAAATGAAATTTATTCACGCGGTTTGTACAAATTGAATATGTACTTTAAAACAGTGCCATTCGTTGACTGTTTCACCTGTGAGCCACTACAATACAGCATTGAAATTTTTATTATTATTTGAAGGCTTCTTCCATGGTTTTACCTGATAAGTTTATATTCTCGATGAGTCGAGTATCTAAGGTTGTGCCACCAAAACGCACTATCTTAAAAGATATTTCGTTGCATTTTTTCCCAGGCGCAAAAATTGGTGTGCTAGGTTTAAATGGTTCTGGTAAATCATCACTACTTCGCATTATGGCGGGTGTTGATGAAGAGTTTGAAGGTGAAGCTCGCCCTCAACCAGGCACTAAAATTGGTTACTTACCGCAAGAGCCTGTTTTAGACGAAAGCAAAACAGTTCGTGAAATTGTTGAAGAAGCTGTAGGTGAAGTAAAACATGCCCTTAACCGCCTTGACGAAGTGTATAACGAATACGCAATGGAAGGTGCTGACTTTGACGCACTGGCTAAAGAGCAAGGTGAATTAGAAGCGGTTATTCAAGCCCACGATGGTCATAATATCGATAACGTATTAGAGCGTGCTGCCGATGCACTTCGTTTACCTGAGTGGGATGCTAAAATTGAGCACCTATCGGGTGGTGAGCGCCGTCGTGTTGCTATTTGTCGTTTGTTACTTGAAAAACCAGACATGCTGATTCTCGATGAACCAACTAACCACTTAGATGCTGAGTCGGTTGCCTGGTTAGAGCGCTTCTTACATGACTACGAAGGCACTGTTGTGGCAGTAACGCATGACCGTTACTTCCTTGATAATGTAGCAGGTTGGATTTTAGAGCTTGACCGTGGTGAAGGTATTCCGTGGGAAGGTAACTACTCTTCTTGGCTTGAGCAAAAAGATGCCCGCTTACAACAAGAGCAAAAATCTGAAAAAGCACGTCAAAAATCAATTGCACAAGAACTTGAGTGGGTGCGTTCAAACCCTAAAGGTCGTCAAGCTAAGTCAAAAGCACGTATGGCGCAGTTTAGCGAGCTACAACAGTCTGATTACCAAAAACGTAACGAAACCAACGAATTGTTTATTCCACCTGGCCCACGTTTAGGTGACCAAGTATTAGAAGTAAACAACTTACGTAAAAGCTTTGGCGACCGCGTTTTAATTGATGACTTAAGCTTTAGCATGCCTAAGGGCGCTATTGTGGGTATTATTGGTGCCAATGGTGCAGGTAAATCAACGCTATTTAAAATGTTAAGCGGTGAAGAGCAGCCAGATAGCGGTAATATCAGCATTGGTGAAACAGTAGAACTAGCAACTGTTGATCAGTTCCGTGGCAACATGGACGAAAGCAAAACGGTATTCCAAGAAATCTCTGACGGCCAAGATGTACTAAAAATTGGTAACTTTGAGTTCCCAAGCCGCGCTTACGTTAGCCGTTTTAACTTTAAAGGCAACGATCAGCAAAAATTTGTTAAAGACTTATCTGGCGGTGAGCGCAACCGTTTACACCTAGCTAAACTGTTAAAAGCAGGCGGCAATGTGGTGCTTCTGGATGAGCCAACTAATGACTTGGACGTTGAAACATTACGTGCTCTTGAGAATGCTATTTTAGAATTCCCAGGTTGTGTAATGTGTATCTCGCATGACCGTTGGTTCCTTGACCGTATTGCTACACACATTTTAGATTACCGCGACGAAGGCCAAATTAACTTCTTTGATGGTAACTACACTGAATACGAAGAGTGGCTTAAAAAGACTCTTGGCGCAGAAGCTGCACAGCCTAAGCGCATAAAGTATAAAAAAATTGGCTAACAGCCACAGTGAATAAGTTAAAAGCCCTGCATTTAATGCGGGGCTTTTTTATGCGAGCTATTTTTATCTTTAAGCAAATTGGCGTGTTGGGCATTACCAGCTATGCTTATTATAAATAACAGCTTTATAAGATTATTATGCAAAACCGTCGGCAATTTTCTCGTATTATGTTCTCTACTGCAGCGCAATTAGTTATGGCTAGCAGCCAGTATGAATGCACTCTATTAGATATCTCTTTACATGGTGCGCTTATTACTAAAAGCGATACATTTACTGGGAACAAAAATGACGAAGCAGTACTACGTTTTACTTTGCCACAAAGCGATATTGAAATAAAAATGCCGGTGGTTATTCGTCACATAGAAGAAAACCATATTGGTCTTAAATGCCATAGTATTGATATAGACAGTATCACGCATTTAAAGCGTTTAGTTGAGCTAAACCTTGCTGATGAAACATTATTACACCGCGAGCTTGAAACGCTTATTCACCAAACATAAATAGACGCACTGCGTGAAGTTGATTACCATAACCAAAAATAATTAAACGACGCAGATATGAGTTTAAACCCCAATCTACCTTTAGTTTATCATCCTAACTACTCGTTTAGTTTTGATCCCAAGCATCGCTTTGTAATGAGTAAATTTGCTCAGCTACACCAGCATGTTAAAACCCTTGGACTTGCTGGCAGTAATATCACAGAACCACCACATGGTAGTGTAGAAGAGCTAGAAATAGTACATTGTGAAAACTACATTCACGATTTATGGCATAACCGCCTAGATGAAAGAGCCATGCGCCGTATTGGCTTGCCTTGGTCACAAGCACTAATGAACCGCACATTTACCGCTCCGCTGGGAACACTTCAAACTGCGCGTTTAGCACTTGAAAATGGGCTTGCGTGCCATTTAGCGGGCGGCACTCACCATGCCCACAGTGATTTTGGATCGGGTTTTTGTATGGTGAACGATTTAGCCTTTACCGCACAAACGTTAATTCAAAACCGGGAAGTGACCAACGTACTGATTTTTGATTTAGATGTTCACCAAGGCGATGGCACCGCAGCTATGCTGGCTCATCAACCATATGCGTTTACCTGTTCAATACACTGTGAAAAAAACTTCCCGTTTAGAAAGTCCCCTAGCGATTTAGATATTGGTTTAGCTAATAATATGCAAGACGCTGAATATTTAGGTATTGTTGACGATACGCTGCAATTTTTATTAAACGAGCTTAACCCGGATCTTGTTTTATACGATGCTGGCGTTGATATTTGGCAAGAGGATGGCTTAGGCAAACTGGATATTAGTTGGCAAGGGATAGAAAAGCGCGATCACTTAGTGCTTAAACGCTGCCTTGCAAATAATACTCCTGTTGCCACTGTGATTGGTGGAGGCTATGACAGAGATCATCAGCGCCTAGCAAAGCGCCATGGCATTGTTATAGAGCAAGCGGCTAGTTTTTAATTATATTTTTAACTGACTTGGCGTAATGCCGGTCCAACGCTTAAATGCACGGCGAAAGTTAGGAATATCATAAAATGCAAGCCGATCAGCCACACGTTCATTACCTTGCTGGCACACCCCCAGTAAATGCAGAGCTTTTAGTTTATTTTGCTCATCTTGTAATTGAGAGTAACTGACACCGTGTTGTTTTAACTTACGTTTAAACGTAGCAGAGCTCATGGCAAAATGCTCAGCACTGTTAGCAAGGCTGTTGTTTTTATCACGGTAAATGCGCTGGCACACAGCCTCAACAAAAGACTGTGATACATTCTTATGTAACTCACTTTGCGCTATGCACTGCTGCCACCTAAGCTGACTAGCCTCTGGGTTTGTGCACTTAAGTAGTTGTTTATTAAAGTGCCAACGGGTATAGGGTTGTTCAAACCGTATTCGTAAGCCTAAGTGCTGCTCATATTCTTGAATATGCCGAGGGCGTTTACAAGTAAAGTCAAAATAACAATGTGGATACACATTACATACTCGTTTTAGTAAGCTCATTAACGCAGCGCTGTATATTTCAAAACAATAATTTTTTAATGACTCGTCCATACCGATACTCGGTTGCAAGTACAGATATAAATCGTCTTTAAATATATGCCTACGGGTAAATAATAAAGGGGCAATAACGGTACTAATTTGTTGTAATTGCTTCAAAGCCATACCTAAACTGGGGCTTAAACGCACACTTTGCACTGCTGGGCTAACGTCATTAACCAATTGATGACCCAGTAAAAAGCCACTATCATTACTCTTCATTAAGGCTTTAAACTGGCTAATTAAAGCCAATAACTGCGATAAACTAAAGCGCTGTGATAGATCATATAAATCTTGCTCAAAAATACCCGTACCACGCAGCAATTTATGCAGCGGGATCCCTCGCCCTTGAGCAAGCTCCACCAGCGCAGTGATCATTCCCTCCGCGCTGAGGTATTTATCATCTAGGCTAATATACTGCTGCACCTACAAGCGCCTTTTCTTGTTGTAATTGTTGATGTAACAGGCTGGTTTGCTGCACTGGATCTTGCGCTAAATCCATTGCCATGGTGGCGGTTAAAATATGCTGAAACTGTGCGCCTTTGCTTTTTGCGACTTTAAACGCACAATGGTTAAGCGCCGCTTTCATTTGCGCTAGTAATTCTTTGGCTTGGCTTTGGCTGGTATTCGGCATAAGCACAATAAAACAATCGCCAGCATAGCGACAAAGCACATCATTCAAACGGCAATTCATTACTAATAAATCACTAATTTCTCGCAGTAACCTATCACCTTCACTAAAACCAAACTGCGCATTAAACTTTGCAAAATCACGAATATCAATAACACCTAAAGTGCCGCCTTGCTGCTCTGTTTGTTGTTGCTGCATGAGTGAATGTAAGTAGTTAACTCGGTATAACCCTGTTACCGGACAGACTTTTTCATGCTCTCGAAGATGCGCTTCACGACGACGCAATTGACGATTTAAAACAAATTGCTCTTGATGCCAATAATAAAGCCCTGCGCTGGTAAGCGACATACCAAACGGCGCTGGTAGTGACTCAAACCAGGTGAGCCATAATTGTGAAGGTTGTTTTAACCACTCATCAAGTAAATCGAGTGTGGCTGAGAACATAAACAAACCTAAACCTAATACTAATAAGGTAGTTACTTTGCCTGACGGGCGTGAAATTAGTAACGCAACTATCCAGCTGAGGGTCATCAACACAATACCGCCCTCACCAACAATATCGAGCCACGCAATTTCTTGCCATTGCTTAAGTTCGCCAAAGTAAGCGCATATTGCTACAGCAATAACTAATAATAAAATGATGGTATTAGTTAATTTTGCATGGCTGGTAAATGGGTTATATCGCATTGTTTAAGTCTTCTAAGATTTACACTATTACGTATGCTAGCGCGGTACTGATTTATTAGGCAGAGTCATTTTGGCTCATTGATATGACATTGAGATTAAAATTTATAAGTATTTAACCTAGTAATAACCATTTTTAGTGCTCTGGAGCCGTGTTTAAACAGCTCAAATGTCTGTTTGAAAAGTACTAAGTTGGCGTTTTGTCAGGAATTAACTGTAAAACTGTCACATTAGCGTCATTAACTTTTTTTAGTTTGCTCACCAAACCAAGGACAACCGGAGCAAATCAATGAAACAATTTAAGTTAAATGCTGTTGTGGCGGCATTAGCACTGAGCCAATTTAGTGTTAGCGTAAATGCAGAGGAACAAACATCGCCAAGGGAACCTGAAGTAAAGGTTTCTGAAGAGCTTGTGGTATACGGCGAGATTGGTTATCGCAACCGCTCGCAAGAACTAGCACCCACGCTGGAATACTCACAAGAATACTTTCAACGCTTTGAGCCACTTACCGCCGGTGATGCGCTAAAGCGTGTTCCTAGTGTGACTTTTTTATCTGACGTACTTGAATCAGACGGCGCACGTATGCGCGGCTTGAGCCCGGCTTACACAAAAGTACTTATTAATGGCGAAGAAGTACCGGGTGCCGGTGCTGACCGTTCATTTTTTGTGGACCGTATTCCAGCAGAATTAATTGAGCGTGTAGAAATTATTCGTTCATCTAGTGCCAACCGCTCTGCCGATGCCATAGCAGGCACACTTAATATTGTACTTCGCGATGGCTATAGCTTAGACGGCGGTTATATTCGCGCTGGTGGCTTACGTTACGATGACGGCGAACTAAAAGAAAGCTTTGCGGGCGTTTACGGTACTGAGTTTGCAGGTGGCCGTTTACTAGTAGGTGCCAATTTACAAGGTCGTTATAACCCAAAACAAAAATCAAGCAGACGTTATGGCGATAGCCCTGAAAATAACCCTAATTATGCAACAGACGATTTTGATAACCGTGAAGATCAATCTGATACTCGTGATGGCGATGACACATCATTAAATGCCAGCTTTGAAAAAGTGTTTGATAACGGCGGCAAGTTTGATATTAGCGCCATGTGGGTTGATACCGATCGTACCGAAGATGAGCGCTCTTTTGAATACGACGACGCATCTGCAACCTCAGGCTCTGTCGTTGAGGGTGGTAATTTAATCTCAGATAACGCAAACGTTTCGTTTATTGATCAAACCAACTACAACATTAATTCTGGCTATGAGTTACCACTACTGGGCGGTACCAGCAAATTTAAGTTAGGTTATGCCAGCTTTGAAGAGTCTGTTTACGAACAAGAAGTTGAGCTTGATACCTCAGAGCTCCCAATGGTGTTTGAAGAAGCAGAAGAAACCGTTGATATTGATGATAAAGAGTGGTCATTACAATGGCAGCACAGCTTACTGGTAGGTGACTCGAAAGAAGTTCAGTTTGGTGCGTTTGTGCAAGGCAAAGAGCGCGATACCGCTATTTTTGTCGCTGAAGATGAAAGTGAGCAAACACTGACTGGATGGGCTCAATTTAGCGAGACGCCAATGTCATTAGCACAATTTAACAACGAATTTGAACCAGTAGACGGCGGTGTTAATAAACTTGAAGAAGATCGTTTTGATTTATTTGCGCTAATCAAGCACGAAGCGGATGTGTTCTCGTGGGAGATGGGGGTGCGGTGGGAGTCAACTGACTCAAGCATTACCGATACCAATGAAGGCGTTACTGCCGAAAATGATTATGACTTTTTCTTACCGTCGGCTCACTTTCGTTACAGCGTCAGTGATAACGGACGAGTCAGCGCCTCTGTTGCTCGCAGCTTACGTCGCCCTGACTTTGACTACATGACACCCGCCCTACTTGAAGAAGAGCTCGCTGATAATGACTTTTTAGGCAACCCAAGCCTTAAACCAGAATCATCTTGGGGTATCGATTTAGGTTACGAATACCGTTTAGGTAAAAGTGGCGTTGTAGGTGTAAACGTATTTTACCGTGACGTTAGCGACCTTATTGAAATTGCCAGTACCGGTGTTGAAGGCTCAGAAGGCGAAGGCACATTTGTACTGCAACCACAAAATACTGGTGATGGCACAGTACAAGGTGTTGAATTTGATTTATCAACCCCACTAAGCGCATTAAACATGCCTAACACTGGTATCTTCTTAAATTACTCTTGGCTCGACAGTGAAGTTGAAGACAGCTTTGGTAAGCGTAAATTTAACGACCAATCAGATTATGTTTATAACGTAGGCTTTATCCAAGATTTACCAACACTACGCGCATCATTTGGGGCAACGTACCGTAATCAAGGTGATGCATACGGGCGCTTCGTGGGTGAAGAAGTAACAACTTCTTACGGTGCAGATTTAGAGCTTTTCATTGAAAAGCGCTGGGATGACATCACTCTACGCCTTGTAGGTTCAAACTTACTGGATGCCAGCAAAGACGAAGTTTTCAATAAGTTTGACTCGCTTGATGATCAAAACAATCGTGACTTTGATGAGTACGAGCTTGAATCGGAAGAAGCAGGCCCTGTGATTCAAGTAATGCTGCGTTACGCATTCTAATCACACGTATTGTCATTTTAAGCACGTAATGGCAAACCATCGCGTGCTTTTTTGGAGTTAAAACATGTTTAAATTGTCTTTCATAATGGCCGCGATACTGTGCTCATCAGCGCTTAGTGCAGACGAGCCTGTTGTTTATAAAGATGCGCTATACCAACAACAAAAAATAGCTAAGTTAACTACGTTGCCTAATAGCCTTAACTTTATGGTTATTGGTGATTGGGGACACAACGGCCACTTTTACCAA
Source organism: Pseudoalteromonas sp. meg-B1 (assembly GCF_003173795.1). Classification (GTDB taxonomy): domain Bacteria; phylum Pseudomonadota; class Gammaproteobacteria; order Enterobacterales; family Alteromonadaceae; genus Pseudoalteromonas; species Pseudoalteromonas undina. The sequence continues at coordinate 280,457 of NZ_QGQU01000004.1, forward strand.
AAAGAAGTCGCTCATCAGCTAGAAATTGCTATGTATCAAACCGATGCCGATTTTATTGTCTCGACCGGCGATAACTTTTACCCAAATGGCGTGGCAAGTGTGAACGATCCTCTTTGGCAATCAGCCTTTGAGAACATATACCATGGCCCGCACACATTTGAAGATTGGTATGTTGTTTTAGGTAATCACGATTACTTGGGTAATGCCCAAGCACAAATTGACTACACCGAAAAAAGTCAACGTTGGCAGTTACCTGCAAGGTACTACAGTAAAACATTTGCGCTTGAAAACAACGAGCAAGTGTTAATGGTGTTTTTAGATACCAACCCAATTCAGCCTGAATATAAAGACCGTGATAAATACCGTTCAACCCAAGGACAAGACTATAAAACCCAACTTACTTGGCTTGAAACCCAACTTGCTGGCAGTAACGCAAAATGGAAAATTGTGGTAGGCCATCACCCGCTTTATTCAAGTGGTAAACGCTTTGGCCGCAACCAAGGGCTTCGCGACATTTTAGAACCTATTTTGGAGCGTCATAACGTGCACGCTTATATCGCAGGGCACGAGCACGACTTGCAATACAATCAACCAAAAAATAGCAAGGTGGCTCACTTTGTCTCTGGTGGTGGCAGTGAAGCACGATTTGTAAAACAACGTGAATTTACCCGCTACGCAGAAGCAACACCGGGCTTTTTAAATATCTCTATCAATGGTGAAACACTCAAAGTAAGCGCGATTAATCACCTTGGTGAAGTACGTTTTAGCACTGAAAAGCACCTAGAGAAGTAAAGGATAAAATAATGAACTTTAAACTAAATACAATTTCAGCGGTACTAACAAGTGCTGTGCTTGTAACTGCGCTTGGCGGTTGTACAAGTAATGACGATACACAAAACCCGACAGAAATAGCAAAGCCGGCTGTTGAGGCTAAGTTATTTGGCCCACAACAAAACATGCAAGGCTCACAAGCAGCAGCGCTAGGTAATAATCAATGGCTAATGGCGAGCGAAAGCCAGGGCTTATTACTTGCCGATAACGAGAAAAGCAGTGTGCTGTTAGCCGGTAACTTTGAGTCAATTTCACTAAAACAATTATCAGCGCAGCAATTTTTACTCGCCAGTCTGGATAAGAGCCAAGATAACGTTGCTATTTTTAAGCTTATGAAAAATGGCCAAACTTGGCAGCTAAATGAACTCACTCGTATTAGTCCGCCTCAAGCCCAGCCAGATGCTGTGTGTTTATTTAAAAACACCAATACCGAGACTGTATCAGCGTTTGTGCCGGATGTTCGCGGCTTGATCAGCGAAACGGTTATATATGATTTAGCAACTAACCAAGCTAAAAATATCGCAGTACGTGAATTTCCTGCGGTCACTGAGGCTTCAGGTTGTGCAGTAAATGACGACACAAAAACCCTGTATGTGGGTGAGGCAGAGCTCGGAGTGTGGGCCATTAATGCTGATGCAGAATCAGATGCCAATAAGCAACCTGTGGCTTTAGTACAGCCATACGGCGAATTAAACAGTGAGATTGGTGCCCTATCAGTATCACAAGACGGTACTTTATGGCTCAGCGCCACTGACGATAGTATGGTTTATGCTTACCAAGCTCAAACAGACACGCTTAGCCAATGGTCACTGTCAGGTGAGTACACTATTGAGTCTGTTGCAGCAAGCTTTATTAATGACAATCAAGCGCAGCTAGTTTTGATTGATGATGAAACCGGCGCTTACATTCAAGCAAACGTTAACTACGCAGCGCAAACTTCTGTCTCAAATAGCAAAGTTGCTATGACTCACCTTCATGCCAGCGCACAAACCACACCGGTTGCAGCGTTTGGTGATGCAGCAGATGACCCAGCAATTTGGATAAATGAGCAAGACGCTAAAAACAGCTTAATTTTAGGCACAGATAAACGCCGCGGCTTGATGGTTTATGACCTTGCTGGCAACAAAGTACAGTCGCTCAATATAGGGCGTTTAAATAATGTTGATGTGCGCCAACATCAAGGTATAAACAACGAAACCCATACGTGGATCACTGCCAGCAACCGTACGCTTAACAGTATTAGCGTATTTACTGTTGATGGAGAAAACAAAGTAAACCATGTAACAGAAATAGCCACTAACCTACCTGAGATTTACGGTATGTGTATGTATTCGTCTGATTCTGGCCATTACGTGTTTGTTAATGATAAATCAGGTTTATTCCAGCAGTATAAACTCACTGGTGATCAAGATAACCTAAGCGGTGAACTAGTTAGAGAGTTTACCCTACCAAGCCAACCTGAAGGCTGTAGTGCTGATGATAAACTAGGCCAATTATTTGCAGGTGAAGAAGATGCAGGTATTTGGTATATCGGCGCAGAGCCTACCGCTGGTAACAAAGCAGTAAAGCTACAAAGTGTTAATGAACAATTGGTGGCAGATGTAGAAGGTATGGAAATTTATCATGCTAATGATGGGCGCTATTTAGTGGTATCAAGCCAAGGCGATAATAGCTATGTGCTTTACAAAATCTCAGATGATACACAGCCTAGCCTCAGTTTTGCAGGTAAGTTTAATGTGATTGCTAACCTAGATAAAGGCATAGATGGCGTAGGTGAAACTGACGGTTTAACCGTTACAGCAAAAGCTTTACCAGGTTATCCTGAGGGTATGCTTATAGTACAAGACGGTTATAATCGTATGCCACTGCAACCGCAAAACTTTAAAGTTATTGACTGGCGAGAAGTGAAAAAAGCAATTAAATAATAGCTAACTCTAAATATACTGATACACACTAAAGCTTTAGTGTGTATCAGGTTTAAGCCTTACTAAAATTTAACTAAAGATAATTTTTTATAAATGTATACTACACTTTATATCTATAAATTAATTGAGGTTATTATGCGGCTACCCTACTTCGTATCTTTATTTATCAGCATTGTATTTTGTACCAGCTCGCTTGCTAATGCCGAAGAGCCACCAGAACTTCCGCCATTAAACCCCAAATATGAAGCAGAGCATGCCATGGTATTGGTTAATAAAGGCTCAAGTGTATACGCCATTAACATTCCAAGCTTTGAGCTTCCCTTTGATATGCATGTTATGTACAAGGTAGATGTATCTGATATTCCATTTTTAGATTTAGTACGTGATGCTGAGTTAGTTACAGTAAAATCAAAGCCGTTTAATATTCAACGCTTAATGCGAGGCGAAGAAGTCGCAATTACCGCAGATGTGTATCTTGGAGATTATAGACAAGGAGGTAGCTTAGTTTACAGCGATAAATTAATAGAGCTTAGCGAGCAGTTATTTACTCGTGAGCTAACTGATTTAAGCCCAGCCTCAAAATGGCAACAGTACGACATGGTTACGCTAAAAAATAACGAGCGTATTTACATTCACCAAATAACTCAACCACCAAGCTATCATCATATTATGTTTGTTGATTTAAGTGGTGCCTGTTTACAAAAGTTTCGCACCTCAACTGAAGTGCCCTCTGCTGGTGAGCTCAATTATAAATTTATAAATTGTGGCACATTGAAACCGATGTTTTATGATGCTGAAAGCTTAAGCAAATAAGCTTTATTTGAAAACGTGTTCAGCAATCAATTCAAGTCCAGCTTGCATCGCCAAAGTTGATTGCCCAGCAAATCCTAAACGTACATAACTGTGTTGCTTAGGTATTAAGCTGCGTTCTGAACCTTTAAAGTAAAATTCAGGCTCAACCTGTACATACACGCCTTTACTTTGCAGTACTTGCTTTAATTGGTCCACCGGTTTATTTAAATTAACCCACATCGCCATGCCACCGTCGGGTTTTATATATTCAATTGGATAGCCTGATAATTGCAGCTGCGTTAGATAATCACCCATCGCTTCATAGCGCTGCTTATAGAGCTTTGTCATACGCTTTAAATGGCGTTCAAAACCACCTTCTTTCATCCAGTGTGCGACAGCTAATTGCATAATCACATCATTTTTATGGTTCATTAGCTGCTTCCATGCGGTTAATTGTGCGATTACCCCAGGCGCTGCACAGATATAGCCAATCCTTGCTGCTGAAAACATAATTTTTGAAAACGTTGATAGATATATCACAATGCCTGCGGGGTCATCGGCAGCCATGGGTTGCAAAGGCTGGCAACGGTAGTGAAATTCATGGTCGTAGTCATCTTCAATAATCATCACATTATGGGCATAACACAGTTGATAAATTTGTAAGCGCCGGGTGGGTGATAAGGTCACAGTCGTTGGGTATTGATGCAGTGGCGTTAAATACAGAAGTTTAATGGGATAGCGTTCGAGCTGAGTTTTAAAATCATCAACACACAACCCTTCATCATCTTGTTTTATATCTATAAGCTGCACGCCACATGCTGCAAATGCTTTACGAGCAGGCGGGTAACCTAAGGTTTCGGTTGCAACATAATCGCCTTTATTAATAAAGGCTTTTGATACTAAAAAAAGCGCTTCTTGAGAGCCATTACACATAAGAATATCGGCTGTTTTTAGGTTTCGTGCTTTGTGTAAATAATGACTAATTTGCGATTTTAAATTAGGCTCCCCAGCCACATTACCATAGTGAAATTGGCTGGTATCTAAATGATTAAACACATGACTCACAGAGCGTTTAAATTCTTTATAGGGGAAGCATGTTAAATCGGGTAAGCCTCCAGCAAAGTTATAAGCATAGTTATTTAAGTCCATTGTAGGTTCTGACACCGTAAGCGTGGTAGCAAATCGATACGGCTTAGGATCCAATGCTTGAGACTGAACTGTGTTTATACTGTTTTGAATAGGCAATGTATTGGTAACGCTGTAGCCTGATCGTTCATAGGATTCCAACCATCCTTCTGCGACAAGAAGTTGTAGGGCATTCATTATTGTATGACGGTTTAATCCGTATGCTTGTGCCATATCGCGTGCAGAGCAGAGTTTGCTGCCAGCGAGAATGTCCCCTTTTATAATCGACTCCCTAAGTGCATCTGCTATTTGCAGGTATTTAGCTTTACTCTGGCTAGTAAGCTTTATATTAAGTGGCTGCATAAACACCTTCCAAACTGGTATAGGTAAAAATTAAATTTTGGTTGTTTTTAATAAACCAATAAAGCGTACATTTGTTATGAATAAATAGCAAAATATGGGGCTTATAATGTTCACAACGCAAATTCATCAAACCAACAAGGTTGCCTTAGAGCCACTTAAACTCAAACATCTCGAGGGTCTATATCAAGCAGGTAAACACCCACAAGTTTGGCAGTGGGTATTAAGTAATTACACACAAACCCAAGTTAAGTTGGAGCAATGGTTTACACATAGCGCGCAGTTTAATCAAAACGAGCAAGTGGTTTTTGCCATTATTGATAAACATTCACAGCAAGTTGTTGGCACAACCCGTTTATTTAGGTTAGACAGTAACAACTTAAGCGCTGAAATTGGCCATACTTTTATTAGCTTCACTGCACAGCGAACATACGTAAATACGCATGCAAAATATTTACTTCTGAGATATGCATTTAATCAACTTAATTTAGTACGGATTAGTTTTAATACCCATGAGCACAATCAACAATCACGCAATGCCATTGCCCGTTTAGGCGCTAAGTATGAAGGAATAGCCCAAAAAGACCGACGTCTAGAAGATGGTTCATATCGCAACACCGCAAAATTCAGCATTATTGACGAGCAATGGCCAGCTATAAAGTTACGACTTGAGGAGCTATTATAATGTACCCACCCGAGCACTTTATGCAAAAAAATACCGAGCAATTGCATGCGCTTATTAATAATTTTCCATTAGCAACAATTTTTATGCCCTGCTCAAATAGTCAATTAAATAACATTTGTCATGTACCTATGTTATTCAACTCTTTAGAAAATATGTTTATTGCACATGTAGCAAAGCATAATCCACTATCAAAGCTTGATAATAAACAGGTGAATTTACTCTTTAATAGTGACAATTGCTATTTATCACCCTCCTATGCGGATAATCAAACATTGCCTAGCTGGCTTTACGCATCGGTGTTAGTGACTGCAAAAGTACATATTATTAAAGATGAGCTAAAAAAAGATCTCGTAATGCGAACCCTTACTAGTCATTTTGAGAAAACATTTGAGCCTGAGTGGAAAATTGATGAAGTGCCTGAGCAGCATCGCAATACAATGTATCAACACCTGAGTTTTATAGAGCTTACGCCAATTAACTGGCAAGGTAACTTCAAACTCAGTCAAAATAAATCAGCCGCTATAAGAAATAAAATAAAACAAAGTCTGGTAGATGCCAATAAGCACTCAATAGCGGCCTTATTTTAGGAATGAAAAAAGGCTCCTCGCAATGCTCAGAGCCTTTGGTTAACTTTGGGAATTAACTCGGTTCATTGATCGTTTTAGATCAGTTTAGCGCCACTAACTGTGGCGCAATTGTTTGATAATCTACCGCCATGGCAATACTCAAAGCGGTAATATTAATAATTGAAAACGCAAACACTTGGCGTGCCCAACGGGTGGTGTCTATGTTGTAGCGATATCCTCTAAGTGCCATGAGTAACCACCAAAAACTGGTGATACAAGCAACGGCCATAAAGGCAGCACCGGTATAACCACTAATTGGCAATAGCATCACCACTAAAGCATATACTGCAATATAAAGCACAATATGGCGCTTAGCTTTATTAACACCTTGCGCCACGGGCAATACTGGAATATTAGCGGCTTGGTAATCCTTAAAGCGAAAAATAGCAATCGCATATGAATGCGGCATTTGCCACAAACTAAACATCACCAGCAGTATTAATGCGCCTATATCGAACACACCCGTAACGGCGCAATAGCCAACAACAGGTGGAACTGCGCCCGACAGACTACCAATAAAGGTGCCGTAAACAGAGTTGCGTTTCATGTAGAGGCTATAAACCCCTACATAGATAACATAGCCAAAGGCGGCAAAAAATACCGCCGCTTGAGTGGTAAAGGCGATTAATAAGCCAAAGCCAATTAGCCCTAATAACACGCCATGGCTTAAAGCGGCTTTTGCAGACATTTCACCCGTTACAGTCACACGTGAGCGAGTGCGCGCCATGGCAACATCAATGTCTCTATCAATAACATTGTTTATGGCACATCCCGATGCAACAACAAGCGATAAACCAACCAAGGTAACCAACATTAACCATGGGTCTATATCACCGCGGGCGGCGAGTAAAAAACCACCGGCAACGCTGATCAAATTCCCCATAATAATACCTGGCTTAGTAACAGCTAAATAACGACGAAACATCTGAAACCTCTAATACATCATCATTGCGTTTGATTCATAAATGATCCAAACAGACAGTCCAACCACCATGACGATGATCAACGCGCTAAACAAGAAGGTAAAGGTATTTGCTTTACCTTCATCAGTGGTGAAATTAAGGTGTAAAAAGTATTTTAAATGCACCCAAATTTGCACGATTGCTAAAGTAACGATACTCCAGAGTGTGGTGACCTTTGAAAAGTCGCCCTCCATCACCATCCAAAATGGAATGGCCGTTAAAATCACTGATAAGACAAAGCCAATCAGGTATGTTTTAACACTACCATGTGATTGATCATGATGTTGGCTTTGCATTTGCTCTAAAGCATGTGTTTCGCTATGGCTCATTACATTGCCCCCATTAAATAAACAACGGTAAATACACAAATCCACACAATATCTAAAAAGTGCCAAAATAAGCTTAAGCAACTTAAGCGCGTGACGGTTTGTTTACCTAAACCGCGCTTAATCACCTCAATCATCATTATGCTCATCCAGATAAGGCCTGCAGTTACATGTAAACCATGTAAACCCACTAATGAGAAAAACGATGTTAAAAAAGCACTTTGCTGTGGACCATTGCCATGAACAATTAAATGATGAAACTCATAAATTTCCATACCAATAAACACCGCGCCTAAACAAAAAGTGACCGCGAGCCAACCAAGCGTCAGCGCCTTTTTTTGCCCTTGAGCGGCAATCATGGCAAAACCAAAAGTAATACTACTTATAAGTAGCGCCGCAGTTTCAACGGCAACAAAATCAAGCTCAAAAATATCTTTGCCCGATACACCGCCTGCGGTGTTCATATAAAGCACTGCGTAGGTTGCAAAAAATGAGGCAAATAAAAGGCAATCGGTCATTAAATAAAGCCAAAAGCCAAAGATTGTATCGCCTGAGGTATCGTGATGTTCATGCGTATGACTTACGCTATGAGGCTCTAAATTTACATGGCCTTGAGTTGCAGATAACGTACTCATGCGCTTACCTCCTTCGTGTTACTGGCAATATGCGCGCCTTCAATTTGTAATATTTCATCGTTTTGCACGTAGTAATCTACATCACTGGTGTAAGCACGGTTAATAAACAGCGCAATCGCGCCAATAAAACCAAGCCCTGCTAGCCACCAAATATGCCAGATCATGGCAAAACAAAACGCCGTTAAACTCGCAGCAATAAGCACACCCGATGCGGTATTTTTTGGCATATGAATTGAGCTATAGCTAGATTTGCCTTGATAAGCTAGGCCTTTTTCTTTCATATCAGTCCATGTATCAATATCATCAACATGCGGGATTTCAGCAAAGTTATAGTATTGCGGTGGTGATGACGTTGACCATTCAAGGGTGTGACCGTTCCAAGGATCGCCAGTGGTATCATCAAGCGCTTCGCGGTTTTTAAAGCTCACATATAGCTGAATAATTTGGCAAATAATACCGAACATAATAATCACGGCCCCCACTGCAGCAATATAAAGCCAGATATTCCAATCAGGATTATTAGAGTGATTTAAGCGACGCGTCATGCCCAAAAAGCCGAGGACGTACAATGGCATAAAGGCTACGAAAAAACCGATTAACCAACACCAAAATGACGCTTTACCCCAACGCTCATCAAGCTTAAAGCCCATTGCTTTTGGAAACCAAAAAACAAAGCCGGCTAAGTAGCCAAATACTGCGCCACCAATGATGGTGTTATGGAAATGAGCGATTAAGAATAAGCTGTTATGCAATACATAATCGGCACCAGGGATTGCCAGTAATACCCCCGTCATACCACCAATACTGAAGGTAACCATAAAACCAAGCGTCCACAGTACGGGAACAGTAATGCGCAAACGGCCACGGTAAATAGTAAACAACCAACTAAATAACTTAACCCCAGTAGGCACAGCTATGACCATGGTCATCACCCCAAAGAAGGCATTTACATTGGCGCTTGAGCCCATAGTAAAGAAGTGGTGTAACCATACAATAAAGCCAAGAATAGAAATGGCACCGCTGGCATATACCATCGATTTATAACCAAATAAACGTTTACCAGTGAAGGTCGACACTATTTCAGAGAAGATACCAAAAGCTGGTAATACTAAAATGTATACCTCTGGGTGACCCCATGCCCAAAACAGGTTGATATACATCATGGCGTTACCGCCGGCTTCATTAGTGAAGAAGTGGAAATCTAAATAACGGTCTAGCGTTAGCATGGCCAGCACTGCGGTTAAAATTGGAAATGATGCTGCAATTAAGATATTTGCCCATGTACATGCCCATGTGAAAATTGGCATTTTCATCAGTGTCATACCAGGGGCACGCATTTTAAATACTGTCACTAGGAAGTTAACAGCGGTTAATAGCGTACCGAGCCCCGATATTTGCAAGGCCCAAATATAATAATCGACCCCCACCCCAGGGCTAAAGGTCAACTCCGACAACGGTGGGTAAGCAACCCAGCCTGTTTTAGCAAACTCACCAAATATAAGTGATAAATTTATTAAAATGGCGCCACTGGCAGTAAACCAAAAACTTAAATTATTTAAAAATGGAAAAGCCACATCGCGAGCACCAATTTGAAGTGGTACAACAATATTCATTAAACCAATCATAAATGGCATCGCCATAAATATGATCATAATAACGCCATGAGCGGTGAATATTTGGTCGTAATGTTCTGGTGGCAGATAACCTGGCGCGCCACTGGTAGCAAGCGCTAACTGCGCACGCATCATAATAGCATCAGAAAAACCACGAAACAGCATTATTAGCGCTAATAAAATGTACATAACGCCTAAGCGTTTATGATCAACCGAGGTGATCCAGTCGCGCCAAAGCACACCCCATTTTTTATATTTTGTTATTAATCCAGCTATAATAAGCCCGACAACAGCAATCACCGCCATGGTAACCATGATAATAGGTTCATGAAACGGAATTGCATCTATAGATAATTTACCTAAAAACGACATTATTATTCCTCGCCCTGGCTGTGTGATGATGGCATTGTATGATTACCCATTGCCTGATGCTCATTACTCATCTGCTGATGTTTATCCATCGAGTGATGCTTTTTGTTCATATCGCCATGCGCCTGCATGTATTTCATCACTATGGTATGAAATAAACCGTCATCAACCTTGCCATAATAAGCGACGGGATTGTTTTCACTTGCTTTGGCAAGCTCAACATAATTGGCATGAGTAAGGCTATTAGCGTTGGTTTTAACCTGTTCAACCCACTGGTTAAAGTCAGCTTTTGTTGGTGTTGCGATGGCATTAAATTTCATACCAGTAAAACCCGCACCACTGTAATTAGCCGAAAAGCCTTTAAACGTGCCTGGCTCATTAGCGATTAAATGCAGCTTAGTTTCCATGCCCGCCATTGAGTAAATTTGACTACCTAACTGGGGAATGAAAAACGAGTTCATGGTACTTTCTGACGTGATTTTGTATTCAACCGGAACATTAGCAGGAAATACCAATTCGTTTACCGTAGCAATACCTTGCTCAGGGTAAATAAATAACCACTTCCAATTAAGTGACACCACTTCAACAGTTAAGTGTTCACCTTTACCCTCTATCGGTTTATAAGGGTCAAGCTCTTGAGTTGACTGCCAGGTGATCACACCTAAAATAACAACAATAACAATAGGAACCGCCCATACAACAGCCTCAATCTTATTAGAGTGAGCCCATTTTGGTGCGTAAATTTCATGGTTTTGTGTGTCTCTGTATTTCCAAGCAAAATATAAAGTCATCACAATAACGGGGATCACAACTAACAACATAAGCACAGTGGCGATGATGATCAGATTTTTCTCATCAATACCTATCTGCCCTTTTGGGTCGAGTACCCCGCCATTACAGCCTGATAAAATCAGCGCCATACTAGCTAAAGCAATATTAAAAAGGTTACGAATTAACAAGGGACTATCCTAAAACCTAAAGAGTTTTTATTAGCTGCCAAAAATATTTAGCAACGATATTTGATAAAAACCCAAGTTAATTAAGATTGAATTACAAATAATGCAGAGCGAATGCAAGCATGAAGTATTGACTACTGGCTTAATAAAAAACACCTAGCAGAACCAACCCAGCTTTTTTAAACACATTAATATAACGCAATAAAAATTAACTTGGGTGAGGTGTGGTTGGCTGAGAGTGTGTAAAAACACTAAGCTACAATGAAAGTAATCGTTATTTACAGCAAGAATAAATAATTAGATACCACAGGTGTAACCTATACCCATAAAAATTAATGAGTAAACAGACAACCTGTAAAGCTAGGTGGAGCACGACAACCATGTGCAGCTTGCACGGGTTGCTGAACTTTAGCCTCGCTAAAAGCAAAGGCTGCTTTACGGAGGATTATTCCAGCACGACGCGCTGGAAACATGTGGAACAATAGCCAACAAAGGCCAATAAGTAACTGACACGATAAGATAGGATGAGCTAAAAATTCGGCAATAGTCAGTAATAATGGCTCTATAAAAAAGCCATCACTGATCAATGCTTCAAGCCTAAAGGCATCCTCGATAGCGCCACTAAGCAACATAACGGCATTAAAAACTAATAATGTTACAGCCACACTCACGCCTCTTTTCGCTTTATTAAAGCGCTCATGCAACACTGACTTACCTAAGGTAAGCAAAGCGCTGGTATGAAACAAAGAAAATGAGTTCAAAAACATTAACCTATTAAAATGACTAATAACAAAATTAGGTATACACCGTGGCAACAAAAACAAGTTGCAGCCGTAAAGCCTTATACAGTGACATGAAATACAGTCTCAACGCATTAGCACTATTTTGCTAAGCTAGAATTGATCCGAATCAATAGAACTTTCAAAACTTACTGAAAGTTTGGGCATGAGTATAACAAAGAGAGTTTTCTGTTCAAGATAAAAACACGATTATTTTATCAGCTGGTGATTTATTTATGACGATATAAATAAAAAACCTCCCGTAGTGAGCTACGAGAGGTTTTTTGTTTAAACAGAAATAAATCTATTTAAAGAATTTGGTTTTCTTTCCATACTTGCTCTTTGGCTAGACGCTTTTTGCGTTTATCGCATGGATCATCGCAATCACATGCTTTATCAATACCTACAGAGCCTAAGCCTCCGCAGCTACTCGCCATCGATTTTCTTTGAACTATCATGCCTATCGCCATCGCAGCGACAATTAAAATAAGTAAGCCAAAGGTTAGAAAAAAAAGTGACATTGCTTAGCCCCTATTGTTCAGCAATAAAATGAGCTCAAATAGCGTATTTGAGCTCCGTATATTATATACCCTCATGCTAAGGATATAAACCTAAAGACTATAAATAAGGCTTAAACGCAGGACTTGAATAAGTGACTAAACCATCAGGCGATTTAGCAATTAAATACACTGGTAAATCATGCTGCTGCGCATAACGTTGTGCTTTTTCCATTCCCATAACCGTTAAAGCAGTCGCTAAACCGTCGGCCGTCATAGCGCTAGGGTGTAAAACTGTAACAGAAACTAAGTCATGCTTAATTGGCATCCCTGTCATAGGATCAATAAGGTGAGTATAGGTTTTGCCATCCATTGTATAAAAGATTCGATAATCACCTGAGGTGGCAATACCGTTATTGCCTGGTGCAAGTACACGGTGTACTTTTCGCTCACCTGGGTTTGCATCAGGTTGTTCAATTGCTATTCGCCATGCTTGATTGTCTGGTTTTGTACCAGCAATACGTAACTCCCCGCCAATCTCAACCATGTAATCTGTAATGCCTTTGCTTTGTAATAGCTCAGCCACTTTATCAATACCATATCCTTTTGCTGTAGCTGAAAACGACAACTCTAAATCAGCCATCGTTTTTGCTAAGCCTTGCTCGTTAAGGACCAGCTTATCTATACCAATGTTATTGATCATATTTGCCAGAGCTTCATTCGTTGGGCGCTTTGTTGGTTTTTTATCTGGGCCAAACCCCCATAAATCTATCAACGGCCCCATAGTCACATCTAGGGTCTTAGTTGAATTACCTATACGCATAGATTCACTAATAACTGCCCTGAAGTCATCACTGATTGGCATTACTTCGTTGGCATCTAAACGGTTAAAGGTGTTTATTTCTGAATCTTCGATATAGGTCGACATAGACTGGTTGATATCAACTAAAACCGCATCGATTTCTGCTTGTACTGCTTGAGGGTCAACTTGCTCAGCGTAAAACTTAATGTGATAAGTTGTACCCATCGTTTTACCTTCTAAGTAGGTTTCCTCTGGGACTGATTTTCCACATCCAGATAACAGTAAAGTCAGCGTGATTATAAATAAGGCGATTATGCCCTGGGGAGTATTTACTTTGTTCATAACAACCCTACTTAATAGGTTAAAAATTAATATAAAAAAGCCTCGTCACATAAAATGCGACGAGGCTGGTATTTTAACTAAATTTAATCAGTTTGGGTATTAGCCACCGAAATCATCTAGTAAGATGTTTTCTTCTTCAACACCTAAGTCTTTAAGCATAGTGATAACAGCCGCATTCATCATTGGAGGACCACACATGTAGAACTCACAATCTTCAGGCGCTTCGTGATCTTTAAGATAGTTCTCAAATAACACGTTATGGATAAAGCCTGTGTAGCCTTCCCAGTTATCTTCTGGTTGCGGATCTGAAAGCGCTGTGTGCCAAACGAAGTTTTCGTTTTGCTCAGCTAGGCCGTCAAAATCTTCAACATAGAACATTTCACGTTTAGAACGCGCACCATACCAGAAACTAATTTTACGTTTAGAGTTTAAACGCTTAAGTTGGTCAAAGATATGTGAACGCATTGGTGCCATACCTGCACCACCACCTACGAATACCATTTCAGCGTCTGTGTCTTTAGCGAAGAACTCACCAAATGGACCAGAAATAGTTACTTTATCGCCTTCTTTAAGTGACCAAATGTACGAAGACATTTTACCACATGGTAGGCTTAGGTTTCTTGGCGGCGGCGTAGCGATACGCACGTTAAGCATGATGATGCCTTCTTCTTCTGGATAGTTAGCCATTGAGTAAGCACGAATTGTTTCTTCGTCTACTTTTGACTCCAGATCGAAGAAACCAAAATGGTTCCAATCGCCACGATACTCTTCAGGAATATCGAAATCTGCATATTTAACATGGTGAGCTGGCGCTTCGATCTGGATGTAACCACCCGCACGAAACGGCACTGACTCGCCATCAGGAATTTGTAGCTTAAGTTCTTTAATGAACGTCGCTTTGTTATCGTTAGAGATAACTTCACAATCCCATTTTTTAACACCGAAAATTGACTCTTCAAGTTCAATTTCCATGTCGTTTTTAACATTAACCTGACACGCTAGGCGACAACCTTCACGTGCTTCACCTTTAGAGATGTGGTCAAGTTCAGTTGGCAGAATATCACCGCCGCCTTCTTTAATGTGTACGCGACACTGGCCACAAGAGCCACCGCCACCACATGCAGAAGATACGAAAATACCTGACTCAGATAGTGCACCTAATAGCTTACTACCTGCTGATGTTTTAATGGCTTTGTCTGCATCGCCATTAATGCCGATGATGATATCACCGCTTGCAACTAGCTTAGATTTAGCACCAATGATGATTAAAACTAGTATTACAACGATAGCGATAAAAACACCAACGCCTAAGAAAATATCCATGATTGACCTCGCTATTATTACAGTGAAATACCAGAGAATGACATAAAGCCAAGACCCATCAAGCCAACAGTGATGAAGGTAATACCTAAACCACGTAAACCATCTGGTACGTCTGAATACTTCATTTTCTCACGGATACCTGCAAGTAATGTAATTGCAAGCGCCCAACCCACACCAGCGCCAATACCATAAACAACAGACTCGCCGAAGTTATAGTTACGCTCAACCATGAAGGCTACCGCACCAAAAATTGCACAGTTAACTGTGATTAGTGGTAAGAAAATACCTAATGCGTTGTAAAGCGGTGGGAAGAACTTATCTAATGCCATTTCAAGAATTTGCACTAGTGCTGCAATAACACCAATGAAAGTTAAGAAACGTAAAAAGCTAAGATCTGCTTCTGGGTAACCAAGCCACTCTAGTGAACCTGGTGCTAATACCGCATGGTAAACCAAGTTGTTAACCGGTACTGAAATACCTAATACAACAATAACCGCTACACCTAGACCAATTGATGTAGTTACTTTTTTAGACACGGCTAAGAAAGTACACATACCTAGGAAGAATGCTAACGCTAAGTTTTCAATAAAAACGGCTTTTACAAATAAACTAATATAATGTTCCACTTATCGCCCCTTACGCTTTAGCTTCTACTTGGTCTTTCTTATAAGTACGAAGTACCCAAATGAATAAACCAATGATGAAGAATGCACTCGGTGGTAAGATCAATAGACCCATAGGTTGGTACCAACCACCATTTTGTACTAATGGAATAATATCAACACCGAATAGTGAACCTTTACCGAATAACTCACGAATAAAGCCAACAGTAAGTAACACTACAGAGTAACCTAAGCCATTACCAATACCATCAAGGAAAGACATTAATGGCGGCGACTTCATTGCATAAGCTTCAGCACGACCCATTACGATACAGTTAGTAATGATTAGACCAACGAATACTGATAACTCTTTTGCCGTAGCGTAAGAGAAAGCTTGTAGTACTTGGTCAACCACGATTACTAATGATGCAATAATCGTCATCTGTACGATGATACGTACTGATGAAGGGATATGGTTACGAATAGTCGAGATAAAAAGGCTAGAGAATGCAGTTACCAAGGTCAATGCAATTGACATGATTAATGCATTTTTTAAGCTAGACGTTACCGCTAGCGCAGAACAAATACCAAGTACTTGTAATGCGATTGGGTTGTTAGCGAAAACTGGACCAAATAGGACCGCCTTCATTTCTTTAGTATCAGCCATTAGTTCAATGCTCCTTTACGTACTTTCGCAAGGAAAGGGCCAAAGCCATTTTCGCCAGTCCAAAAATCAACTGCATGGTCAACACCATTAGACGTTAATGTAGCACCTGAAAGACCATCGATCTTATGCTCATCACCGGCTGCAGTCCCTTTAACGATTTGGATTGGTAACTCTTTACCTTCCCACGTTGCAGTCCACTGTGGGTTTTGAATTTCACCACCTAGACCAGGTGTTTCGTTATGTTTGTAGAAAATGATGTCTTTAATAGTTTCGCCATCGCTTTCAAGCGAGATAAAACCGTACATTAAACCCCATAAACCATAACCCTGAATAGGAAGGATGATTGCATCAGTAGAGCCATCGTCTTTTTTAGAGATATAAACAGGCGCACGCTTGGTAATACGTTGAATACCGGCGATGTCTTTAATACCATTCTCTTTTAAAGATTTACTTAAATCAGCATCGTATTTGCTTTTTTCAAAGTCAAAATCTTCTACCGGCTCAGCAAACTCACCACTTTGCATATCAACAAAGCGAGTTTCGATTTTAGCATCAAACGTTTCGGCAACGTTATCAACTTTGCCAATACCAGCAGCAGCTAAGATATTGCTTTGAATATCTTTTGCTTTATTTGCTTTTTGCAGAGGGCGTAGTTGTACAGATGTTAGCGATACAATAACTGCACACACTAAACATAATGAGACAACAACAGCTAGCGTTTTGCCAATTGATTCGTTATTACTAGACATTACGTGCCAACCTCCGCTTGATATTAGCTTGCACTACAAAGTGATCGAATAAAGGTGCAAACAAGTTAGCAAATAAGATTGCTAGCATGATGCCCTCTGGGTATGCAGGGTTAACAACACGGATCATGATAACCATAAAGCCAATAAGCGCACCGTATGCTAATTTACCTTTATCAGTAAATGCAGCAGATACAGGGTCAGTTGCCATAAAGAACATACCGAATGCAAAACCACCCAATACCATGTGCCAGTACCAAGGCATAGCAAACATCGCATTGGTTTCAGAACCAATGGTGTTCAGTATTGATGAGGTTACTACCATACCTAGGAATACACCTAGCACGATACGCCAAGACGCTATGCGCACGTAGATTAGGAATAAACCACCAATAAGTACAGCTAGTGTAGACGTTTCGCCCATAGAACCTTGAATGAATCCGTAAAACGCATTCCACCAAAGCTCAATATCAGTCGCGTAATTTAACGTACCAGCAAACGCTTGACCAAGCATCGTCGCGCCAGAGAATGAATCTACGGCAGTCCATACTGTGTCACCTGAAATTTGTGCAGGGTATGCGAAGAATAAAAACGCACGACCAGCAAGCGCAGGGTTTAAGAAGTTACGGCCTGTACCACCAAATATTTCTTTTGCTATAACTACACCAAAAGTAATACCTAGCGCAACTTGCCATAAAGGAATCGTTGCAGGCAGAATTAATGCAAACAATACAGAAGTTACGAAGAAACCTTCATTAACTTCATGCTTACGCACAGAAGCAAATAACACTTCCCAGAAACCACCGACAATAAAGGTAGTTGCATAAATAGGTAGGAAGAAACAGGCTCCGTAGAACATTTTCGCCCCCCAGCCTGCATCAACGGTTAATTCACCGCCAAGTAACTGGAATAAACCTACTTGCCAAATATTCGCTAGCTCAAAGCCATTACCAAGTGCAATTGCAGCTTGATGGCCAATATTGAACATACCAAAGAACATGGCAGGGAACGTCGCCATCCACACTAAAATCATCATGCGTTTTAGGTCGATGTTATCACGAACGTGAGTTGAACCTTTATTTACGTAACCTGGCGTGTAAAAAATAGTCGCAGCAGCTTCATACAGCGCGTACCATTTCTCATGCTTACCACCTGGTTCAAAATGTGGTTCGATATCTTCTAAGAAAGTTTTTAAGCCCATTTTAGCCTTCCTTCTCGATCGTAGTTAAGCAATCGCGTAGGGCTGCGCCGTACTCGTATTTGCCAGGACAAACGAAGGTGCATAACGCTAAATCTTCTTCATCTAATTCAAGCGCACCTAATGAAATTGCACTGTCTAAATCACGAGACAATAAGTCACGTAATAAAAGCGTTGGCAAAATATCAAGTGGCATAACACGCTCATAGCTTCCAAGTGGAACCATGGCACGTTTTGAACCGCCCGTAGACGTTGTCATTTTAAATAAACGACTCGGTGTAAGGTGAGACAAGAATGTACGCGTTACAGAGAATTTATCACTACCTGGTGCAATCCAGCCAAACAATTCTTTTTCGCGACCTTCAAGTAATACAGATACTTGAACGTGGTAACGGCCTAAGAATGCATGAACACCAGACGACGTAGCACCTGCAAGTACAGAACCAGAAATAACACGGTTATCACCGTCTTCTAATTCACCTGCTACTAAGTCATCTAATGAAGCACCTAATTGTGTTTTCACTAAACGAGGATTCTTAACACGCGGACCTGCAAGCGAAATCACACGGTCTGTGTAAATTTCACCAGTAAGGAAAAGGTGACCATACGCAATAACGTCTTGGTAACCAATGTGCCAAACTTGCTTACTAGCAGATACTGGGTCAAGGTGATGGATATGAGTGCCAACAAGGCCAGCTGGGTGCACGCCACCAAACTCATGTACTTCTACTTGAGCAATAGGTGAACTAGGAACTTGACTGCCTGCTTGCTTACAAACAAATACTTTGCCATCGGTTAAACGTGACACAACAGCCAAACCTGCTTCAAACGCTTTCGCATTTTCAGCAATAACTACTGCAGGATCTGCAGCAAGTGGATTGGTATCGATAGCTGTCACAAAAATAGAGCTAGGATTTGCATCCAACGCCGCTATTTTACTAAATGGGCGAGCACGAAGTGCTGTCCATTGACCCGATTGAACTAGTACTTCTTTAGCTTTTTCACGGTCTAAGCTGTTAAGCTCAGTTTCCGAGAAAGAACCAAAGGTGATTTGCTCACTGCCGTTTACTTCAATAACAACAGATTGCAGAACACGTTTAGCACCGCGATTAATTTCTTTTACTGTACCAGAAGCTGGTGCAGTAAATAATACGCCTGGGTTCTTTTTATCTTCAAAAAGTACCTGGCCTTTTTTGACTTGGTCATCCACACGAACATGCATGGTTGGACGCATACCGATAAACTCTTCACCTAGCACAGCTACACGTTTGACGGCAGAACCATCATGAATAACTTGCTGAGGTGCGCCCTCTAAGGGTAAATCCAGACCTTTTTTTATATTGATCATACGCACTTGCACTACATTAACGGAAAGAAACTGAA